>NZ_WWKH01000242.1:0-9090 GCF_009865595.1 Streptomyces sp. SID1328
GGGGCACTCGGGCCGGCTCACCACGGACGGGCTGACCAACCGCTACTGGGCGATCCCCGGCAAGAGCGCGTCGGTGACGTACGCCTTCGCCAAGCCGTTCCGGTTCGTGGACGTGATCATTACCAACGGCGCGTCCAAGAACGCCGAGGACTACGGCACCCAGGCCCGCGCCCTCCGCCTGAACATGGACGTCTACTCCGAGGACGGCCAAGTCCGGCGCAAGGAGATCGACTTGAGCGACAAGCCCGGCCCGCAGCCCGTCGCGGTCGGCATGAGCCGGGTCACCTCGGTCCGGCTGACACTCAGTGACCCGGTCGGCCTGTCCGGCGGGCGGCACGTCGCGCTGGCGGAGGTGGAGTTCTTCCAGCGGACGTGACGCTCAGGGCGGCGGGGGGTCAGCGGGTGACGCGGACGAGCTTGTGGTTGGCGAACTCCTCCATGCCGAAGCGGCCCAGTTCGCGGCCGAAGCCGGACCGCTTGACCCCGCCGAAGGGCAGCTCGGCGGCGGTGCCGGCCGGGCCGCCGAGGAACACCATCCCGGCGGCGAGGCGCTGGGCCACCCGCTCGGCCTGCTCGTCGTCGTCGGTCTGCACCGAGGCGCTCAGCCCGTACGGCGAGTTGTTGGCGAACTCGACCGCCTCGTCCTCGGAGCCCACCTTGAACAGCAGCGCGACCGGGCCGAACAGCTCCTCCTTGTAGGCCCGCATGTCGGGCGTGATGCCGGCGAGCACCGTCGGCTCGTACCAGGCGCCCGGCCGGTCCATGCGGCGGCCGCCGGCCAGCACGGTCGCGCCCTTGGAGACGGCGTCCTGGACCTGCTCGTCCAGGGTCTCCAGCGCCTTCTGTGAGGAGAGCGGGCCCATGAAGGTGCCGGGGTCGGTGGGGTCGCCGGGGACGATGCGGCGGATCGCCTCGGTGTACTGCTCGGCGAAGTCGTCGTAGTGCTCGTCCAGCGCGATGATCCGCTTGGAGGCGTTGCACGCCTGGCCCGCGTTGAGCATGCGGCCCTGGAGGGTGTTCTTCACGACGCGGGACATGTCCGAGACGCCGAGGATCAGATACGGGTCGGAGCCGCCCAGCTCCAGCACGACCTTCTTCAGGTTCCGGCCCGCGATCTCGGCCACCGCCGCGCCCGCCCGCTCGGAGCCGGTGAGGGAGACGCCCTGGACACGGTCGTCGGCGATCACGTCCGCGATCTGGTCGTTGGTGGCGAAGATGTTGATGTACGCCCCCTTCGGCAGCCCCGCGTCCTGGAAGATCCGCTCCATCTCCAGCGCGGACTCCGGACACTGCGGGGCGTGCTTGAGCAGGATCGCGTTGCCCAGCATCAGGTTGGGCGCGGCGAAGCGGGCGACCTGGTAGTAGGGGAAGTTCCACGGCATGATTCCGAGCAGGGTGCCGACGGCCTCCTTGCGGATGACGGCGCGGCCGCCGGAGGCCACGTCGAGCTCCTCCTCCTTCAGGAAGTCCTCGCCGTGGTCGGCGTAGTACCGGTAGATCGAGACGACGATGTCGATCTCGCCGAGGCCCTGCCGGACCGGCTTGCCCATCTCGCGGGTGATGATCGCGGCGAGCTGGTCCTTGCGCTCCTCGTAGAGGTCGGCCACCCGGTGCAGCACGGCCGCGCGCTCCGCGGGCGGCCGGGCGGCCCACTCGCGCTGAGCGGTGTCGGCGGCTTCGAGCGCCTCGCGCAGTTCGGCGTCGGTCGCGGTCGGGTACTCCCGCTCGGTCTCGCCGGTGGCGGGGTTGACGATTCGGTAGTGCTCCATGACGTCCTCTCGTTCTCCGGTCCGGAAAGCCGCGGGGCGGGTGGCGGCGGCCGGGTATTACCGGACGGTACGGCCAACCGGCTACCCGTGGGCAGACCCGGAACACACATCCCCGCACCCCAATATGCGCTGATGATCCACAGAAGGGCGATTCCGACTACTCTGGAACGATGGTGATCGACTACGCGGCGGTGTTCCAGGCTCTGCCGGGCGCGGTCGCGCTGATCAGTGCCGATCTGGTCTTCGTCGATGCCAATCTGGCGTTCCTCGCACAGGCGGGCCGCAGCCGGGACCAGGTGGTCGGCCGGCATGTCTTCGACGCCTTCCCCGACAATCCGGCGGACCCCGGCGCCTCCGGCGCGCACAACCTGGAGGCGTCCCTGCGCCGGGTGCTGCAAAACCGCGAGCCCGACACCATGGCGCTGCAGCGGTACGACGTGGAGTCGGCCGACCAGCCCGGCCGCTGGGAGGAGCGGTACTGGAGCCCGGTAAACGCGCCGGTGTTCGCGCCGGACGGGCACATCGCCGTACTGATCCACCGGGTGGAGGAGGTCACCGAGCTGCTGCGGGCCACCGGACGTCCGGGCGGTGAGCGCAATCTGGAGGCCGAGCTGTACAGCCGGATGCGGGAGCTGCACCAGCTCAACGAACAGCTCCGCAAGGCGCACGCCCGCGAGCGCGAGGTCGCCCTCGCCCTCCAGCGCGCCATGCTCCCGGCCCCCGCCCCGGTCGACCACCACAGGATCGCCGTCCGCTACCGCCCCGCCGTCGGCTCGCTCAACGTCTGCGGGGACTGGTACGACCTGGCCAAGCTGGTCGACGGGGACCGGATCGCCGTCGCGGTCGGCGACGTCGTCGGCCACGGGCTGGCGGCCGCCGGTGTGATGGGCCAGCTCCGCAGCGCGCTGTCCGCCACCTCACGGGTCGTCAAGGGACCCGCCCAGGCCCTGGAGGTCCTCGGCCGCTACGCCCACTCCCTGGAGGGCGCCCAGTCCACGAGCGCGGTGACCGTCTTCATCGACTGGGACCACCACACCCTCACCTACTCCAGCGCCGGGCACCCGCCGCCCGTGCTCCTGCGCGGTGCCGGGGGCGCGGAGCTGCTCGACCGGGCGACCGATCCGCCCCTGGACGCCGCCTTCGAACCGAGCCCCCGCCCGGAGGCCACCGTCGGCTTCACCGAGGGCGACACCCTGGTGCTGTACACCGACGGTCTCATCGAGCGGCGGCACCAGGACATCGACACCGGGCTGAACCGGCTGGTGGAGTCGCTGGAGAGCAACCGGGACACCCTGTCGCCGGAGGCGCTGGCCGACGCCGTGCTGTCCGAAATGCTCCCCGCCGAGGGCATGACGGACGACACCGCCCTGGTCGTCGTATGCCTCTGACCAGGGCGAAGTTGCCGGACGGCAAGAGTTGGCGATCAAGAGGTCGTGCGGCGCGGAATCGGGGGTACAGGGGCCGCATGGCAGCGAAGACCGATCACTCCCGAATCCTGCGGGCCGTACGGCAGTTGCGCCGGGTGCGTGCCTTCTACGCGACCGGCGTGGCCCTGTGGCTCACCGCCGCGATCTGGACGGGCTGGATGCATCCCGGCAGTCGCCAGATGTGGGTCTCCTTGCTCCTGCTCGTGCTGTTCGCCGGGCTGCTGGTCACGGCGACGCTCTGGCTCCAGCGGCTGCGCACCTCGGACGAGGACGCTCCGGCCCACCACGCGGCGCCGGGACGGAAGATCACCGCCCAGCACGCCTGACCGGCGGGCCGGAGCCCCGGTTCACGCCGCGAGGTCGTGGCCGGGGTGCAGTACCACCTTGGTGTAGCCCTCGATCCGCTTGTCGAACTTGTCGTACGCCCGCGGGGCTTCCTCCAGCGGCAGTTCGTGGGAGACCACGAAGCTCGGCCGGGCGCGGCCGGAGGCGATCAGGTCGCGCAACTGGCGGTTGTACTTCTTGACGTTGCACTGGCCGGTGCCCATCTTCTGGCCCTTCTCGAACATCTTGCCGATGGAGACCAGGAGTTGACCGTGCTTGGCGTGCTCGTCCGGCCCGCCGGGGTCGGACGGGACGTACAGGCCCGGTATGCCGAGCCGGCCGGTGGGACGGACCGTCTCCACCAGTTGGTTGAGGACGATCGCGGGTTCCTCGTGGCCGCTCTCGTCGCCCTTCTGGGCCTGGTAGCCGACGGCGTCGATGCCCTTGTCGGTGCCCTCGCCGTTCGTCTGGGCCTTGATCTGCTCGGCCGGGTCACCCTTGGTGAAGTCGATCGGGATGGCCCCGATCTCCTCGGCCTTGGCGAGCCGCTCGGGCACCCGGTCGACCACGAACACCTTGGACGCGCCGCGCAGCAGCGCCGAGTAGGCGGCCATCAGGCCCACCGGCCCGGCCCCGTACACCGCGACCGTCTCGCCGGGTGAGACCTGGGCGAGTTCGCAGCCGTGGTAACCGGTCGGGAAGATGTCGGCCAGCAGGATGTAGTCGGTCTCGTTCTCGTCGCCCTCGGGCAGCTTCAGGCAGTTGAAGTCGGCGAAGGGCACCCGCAGCCGCTCCGCCTGGCCGCCCGGGTAGGGACCCATGGACACATAGCCGTACGCGCCGCCCGCGAAGCCGGGGTTCACCGTCAGACAGAACCCGGTCTCCCCGGCGAGACAGTTCTTGCAGAACCCGCACGCGACGTTGAACGGCATCACGACACGGTCCCCCACGGACAGCGAGACCACGCCGTCGCCGACCTCCTCGATCACGCCCAGGTTCTCGTGGCCGAACACGATGCCCGGCTCGGCCGCCGTGCGCCCCTCGTACATGTGCAGGTCGGAGCCGCAGATCGCGGACGAGGTGATGCGGACGATCACATCATTGGGGTGCTGGATCTGCGGATCGTCGACTTCTGTCACCGTGACGCTGAAGGGCCTTTCGTAGACAACGGCTTTCACCTGCGTCACCTCCGCGTCTCGTGCCGGCTGACGGCGACGGAGGCGGGCCGGTGCGGGACGCGTGGGAAGACGCGGCCGTGCCGGAGCCCGTGGCCCTCGCCTCACCGTCGTTGCTTCCAGGTAACGCCCCCTGGCCGGGCGCTGCAACTCACCCGGGGATTGGCGAAGTTTTTGCCTGTGGCCGGTTCGCGGCGCCGCTGCCCTGCTCACTCGGCACACACCGGTTTTCGCTTTGGCAAAGTGCGGCCGAAACGGGCGGTGATTCGTGTCGTGGAGATTACGGAGCCGTTGACCGGCGCCGGTGCCGGGCGGAGGCTCGTCACATAGGTGCTTGATACAACTGGTTTGGCGACCGGGCCCGGTGCTCGTGGGAAACCGCAGGTCAGCAGCGGGTCGGCGGTACGCCGGCAACAGGAGGCAGCGCATGTGCGGCATTACCGGCTGGGTGTCCTACGACCGTGATCTCGGCGCCGAGGACTCCGTATTGGATGCGATGACCGAGACGATGGCCTGCCGGGGCCCGGACGACCGGGGCGTCTGGGCGGAGGGGCCCGCCGCCCTCGGGCACCGCCGGCTCGCCATCATCGACCTGCCCGGCGGACGTCAGCCGATGTCGGTGCGCACGCCCCGGGGGAACGTCGCGCTCGTCTACTCGGGAGAGGCGTACAACTTCACCGAGCTGCGCCGCGAACTCACCGACCGGGGACACCCGTTCACCACCGACTCCGACACCGAGGTCGTCCTGCGCGGCTACCTGGAGTGGGGCGACGCGGTGGCCGAGCGGCTGAACGGCATGTACGCGTTCGCCGTCTGGGACGGGCGGGACGACAAGCTGGTGATGATCCGCGACCGGATGGGCATCAAGCCGTTCTACTACCACCCGACCGCCGACGGCGTCCTCTTCGGCTCCGAGCCCAAGGCGATCCTCGCCAACCCGCTGGTGCGCCCCCGCGTCACGCTGGACGGGCTGCGCGAGCTGTTCACCATGGTCAAGACGCCGGGCCACGCGGTGTGGGACGGCATGCGCGAGGTCGAGCCGGGCACCGTCGTCACCGTGGACCGCTCCGGCCTGCGCACCCGCGTGTACTGGCGGCTGGAGACCCGGCCGCACACCGACGACCGGGACACGACGATCGCCACCGTCCGCACGCTGCTGGACGACATCGTGCGCCGTCAGCTCGTCGCGGACGTGCCCCGCTGCACCCTGCTCTCCGGTGGGCTGGACTCCTCCGCCATGACCGCGCTGGCCGCCGGGCAGCTCGCGGAGCGGGGCGAGAAGGTGCGCAGCTTCGCGGTCGACTTCGCCGGGCAGGCGGACAACTTCGTCGCGGACGAGCTGCGCGGGACCCCGGACACCCCCTTCGTCCACGACGTGGCCAGGCTCGCCGGGACCGACCACCAGGACATCGTCCTGGACGTGCAGTCGCTCGCCGACCCGGCCGCCCGCGAGCAAGTGATCCGCGCCCGTGACCTGCCCGCCGGGTTCGGTGACATGGACGCCTCCCTCCTGCTGCTCTTCCGTGCCATCCGGGACCAGTCCACGGTGGCCCTGTCGGGTGAGTCTGCGGACGAGGTGTTCGGCGGCTACCTCCAGTTCTTCGACGAGGAGGCCCGGCACGCGGACACCTTCCCCTGGCTGGTGAGCTTCGGCCGCCACTTCGGCGACGACACGGGCGTGCTGCGTCCCGAGCTGACGGACGCGCTGGACCTGAGGGGGTACATCGCGGACGGGTTCCGCACGGCCGCCGCCGGGGTCGAACGGCTCGGCGGTGAGAGCGACTTCGAGTTCCGCATGCGCCGGATGTCCAACCTCCACCTCACCCGGTTCGTGCGCGTCCTGCTGGACCGGAAGGACCGGATGAGCATGGCGGTCGGGCTGGAGGTGCGGGTGCCGTTCTGCGACCACCGGCTCGTGGAGTACGTCTACAACACGCCCTGGGCGCTGAAGTCGTTCGACGGCCGCGAGAAGAGCCTCCTGCGCGAGGCCACGGCGGACGTCCTCCCCCGCTCGGTGTACGACCGCGTCAAGAGCCCCTACCCCTCGACCCAGGACCCCGGCTACGGCCGCGCTCTCCAGACCCAGGTCAAGGACCTCCTCGCCAAGCCGTCCCACCGCGTCTTCGACCTCCTGGACCGCGAGAAGGTACGGCGCATCGCGGAGAACGAGTCCCTGGCGGGCACGCAGGCGGCCCGACGGGGGCTGGAGCGGGCGCTCGACCTCGCGACATGGCTGGACCTGTACGCGCCGGAGGTGAGCACCGGCTGAGATCCGGAAGGGGTGCGGAGGGCGTCGAGGACGCCCTCCGCACCCTTTTGTACGCCGTCGCCCGGCCACCCGACTCCCCGTCGAGACAAGGAAGTTGACCGAACTTCGCCCCTCCCCCGCACATCCCCTTGACTGGTACAGACCAATGCGTTTGAGTGTGGCCTCACACCCCCCATCACGGCCGCCCCCCACGCCTTCGCCGGTGTCTCCGGCATGCCTGCAGTGAGCGCGCCCGCGTTCCGCTCCGCGCTGGAACGGCCGTGGCACATCTAGGAGTTGATTCAGTGTCGAGACGGCACATCTCCGCCGCGCTGGCCGCGCTCGCCCTCGCCGTGGCACCCGTGCTGCTGCCGGCGCCGGCCGCTTCCGCCGCTCCGGCGGCCTCCTGTTCGAGCTACCCGAACTGGGTGGCCGGCCAGTCGTACCGGGCCGGTGACATCGTCCGGTACACCGACGGCAAGGCCTACATCGCCGAGCACGACAACCCGGGCTACGACCCGATCATCAGCACCTGGTACTGGGACCCGTACAACTGCGACGGCGGCGGTGGGAACACGCCCGTCGGCAACTTCGTGGTCAGCGAGGCCCAGTTCAACCAGATGTTCCCGAACCGGAACTCGTTCTACTCCTACAGCGGGCTGGTGAACGCGCTCGGCGCGTACCCCGGCTTCGCCAACACCGGCAGCGACACGGTGAAGAAGCAGGAGGCCGCGGCCTTCCTCGCCAACGTGAACCACGAGACCGGCGGCCTGGTCTACGTGGTCGAGCAGAACACCGCGAACTACCCGACGTACTGCGACTGGAGCCAGTCGTACGGCTGCCCGGCCGGGCAGGCGGCGTACTACGGGCGCGGGCCGATCCAGCTGAGCTGGAACTTCAACTACAAGGCGGCCGGTGACGCGCTCGGCATCGACCTGCTGCACAACCCGAACCTGGTGCAGAACGACAGCGCCGTCGCCTGGAAGACCGGCCTCTGGTACTGGAACACCCAGTCCGGACCGGGCTCCATGACGCCGCACAACGCCATGGTGAACCAGGCGGGCTTCGGGCAGACCATCCGCAGCATCAACGGCTCCCTGGAGTGCGACGGCCGCAACCCCGCCCAGGTGCAGAGCCGCGTCGACGCCTACCAGCGCTTCGCGCAGATCCTCGGCGTCTCCCCCGGCGGCAACCTCTACTGCTGACGTCACGACGCTCCCGGCGCGCCACGGCCACCTGGGCCGTGGCGCGCTCGTGCGTCACCGAATGCCTCCACTGGGTCACTCGGGATCACGTTTCGGCTCCCCGAGGTGTGGCGATCGCTACGCAGGGCACTCAGAAACGGCACGCGGAACGATCAGCGCCCTGGAGGCCGACATGGGACCACTGGCCGCCCTGCCGACACCGCCGGGCGTGTACACCCCACAGCACGACACCGATCTCATCGCACGTGTCATGGAGAAGGAGCAGCTGGACGCCGACTCCTGCGTGCTCGACCTGTGCACCGGCAGCGGCGCGCTGGCCGTGCGGGCCGCCGCGCGCGGGGCGCGGGTCACCGCGGTCGACATCTCCCGGCGGGCCCTGGCCACCGCCTGGTGCAACGCACTGCTCGCCGGGCAGCGCATCACGGTGCGCCGCGGCGACCTCGTCTCGGCCGTGCCGGGCCGCAGGTACGACCTGGTGGTGAGCAACCCGCCCTATGTCCCCGCGCCCGCGCCGAGGCCGCCGAGCCGGGGTTCCGCCCGCGCCTGGGACGCCGGGCCGGACGGGCGGGTCTTCGTGGACCGGATCTGCGACACCAGCGCCGGTGTGCTGAAGCGGGGCGGTGTCCTGCTCCTGGTGCACTCCGCGCTGTGCGGCACCGCGCCGACCCTGGACCGGCTCACCGCCGCGGGGCTGGACGCCACCGTGGTGGACCGGGCCACCGTGCCCTTCGGCCCCGTGCTGCGCGAGCGCCGTTCCTGGCTGCACAGCCGGGGCCTGCTGCGCGACCGGCACGAGGACCAGGAGGAGCTGGTGGTGGTGCGCGCCGTGCGCAGTTGACCCGGACGGCCCGTTTCGGCGGCTTTCAGCGGGTACCCGTGCAGCACGGACCCCAGTACCCGAGCCGAGAGGACGGTGGTCAGCCGTGGGCCGAGATCGGAAGA
>NZ_WWKH01000243.1:0-9137 GCF_009865595.1 Streptomyces sp. SID1328
GACTGGTTCATCGTGTCCGACCTCGGCTGCGCGGTCGGCGGGGCGGGCGGCATCGGCAGCCGGGACGAGGACGTGGTCCTCGGCGTCGGCGGCGCCTCCACCACGCTCGCCGGCATCACCGTGCGCACCCCCGTCGCCGCCGCGCTCGACCTCGGCACCGGCTCCGGCATCCAGGCGCTGCACGCCGCCCAGCACGCGACCCGGGTCACGGCCACCGACCTCAACCCGCGCGCCCTGCACATCACCGCGCTCACCCTCGCCCTCTCCGGCGCGCCCGCCGCCTCCCTGCGCGAGGGCTCGCTGTTCGAACCGGTCAAGGACGACGAGACGTTCGACCTGATCGTGTCCAACCCGCCCTTCGTCATCTCGCCCGGCGCCCGGCTCACCTACCGCGACGGCGGGATGAGCGGGGACGATCTGTGCCGCTCGCTCGTTCAGCAGGCGGGGGACAGGCTGAACGAGGGCGGGTTCGCGCAGTTCCTCGCCAACTGGCAGCACGTGGAGGGGGAGGACTGGCAGGACCGGGTGCGCTCCTGGGTGCCGCGCGGGTGCGACGCGTGGATCGTGCAGCGCGAGGTCCAGGACATCACGCAGTACGCCGAGCTGTGGCTCAGGGACGCCGGGGACCACCGCGAGGACCGGGCGGAGTACCAGTCGCGGTACGACGCGTGGCTGGACGAGTTCGAGGCGCGCAAGGTGAAGGCGGTCGGCTTCGGCTGGATCACCCTGCGCCGCACCGGCTCGGCCGAGCCCTCCGTCACCGTGGAGGAGTGGCCGCACCCGGTCGAGCAGCCGCTCGGCGACACCATCCGGGACCACTTCGAGCGCGTCGACCACCTGCGCGCGCACGACGACGCGGCCCTGCTGGAGGGCCACTTCAGGCTCGCCGCCGAGGTCGTGCAGGAGCAGGTCGGCCTGCCCGGCGCCGAGGACCCCGAGCATGTGGTCCTCCGTCAGCACCGGGGCATGCGCCGCGCGACGAAGGTGGACACCATCGGCGCGGGCTTCGCGGGCGTGTGCGACGGCTCGCTGAGCGCGGGGGTCATCCTGGACGCCATCGCCCAGCTCGTCGGCGAGGACCCCGTGGTGCTGCGCGACCGTACGCCCGCGCAGATCCGGCTGCTGGTGGAGCAGGGCTTCCTGGAACCGCTCGGCTGAGCCGCGCCGGCGGGACACATCGGCTGATCCGGTTGTCGTACCCGGCGTACCCGGGCCGGTGGACGGGCGGCCGGATCATCGTCGTATGCCGGGGGCACGGAGCGGAACGGCAAAAAGGCCGGAAAGTGATGTGTGCCGCCCGGAAGGCGGCAGAGCCGGCCCCGTCCGTTCATCCCGCCGTCGCCCCGCCGCCCACCGGGCGTGGCAGCCTCCCCGCGCTGAAGAGTTGCGGACCGCGCCGGGCGCGCGGGAGGGGCGGACGGATCATGGAGAGCGTGCCGGCGGTGTTCGCGGGAGCGGTGTTCACGCTGTTCGGAGGGGCTCTGATGGTGTGGACCGGGGTGCGGGTGCGCCGCGCCGAACCGGTCGCCGTCGGTGTGAACCGGGTCGCATCGGCGGTGCTCGCGGCGGCCGCCGCGCTCGTCTCCCTGGGGCTGGCCGCGTACTGCCTGACGCGTCCCTGACCGCGTCGGCCGGCCCGGTGCGGCGGCGGCAGGAGGGGAGGGCTCCGGGCTTGGGGTGAGCCCTCGGTGGGTACTCCGGGCGGCAGGAATGGCGGTAGTCGGGTTACCGTTCGAGTGGCCGTTGTGGGCTTTTCCCGTTTGACACGGGGGCGGGATGTACCGTCACACTCCGCAGCGTCACACCAGCCACCACACGCCGCGACCCCAGGGACGAGCGCCCGGGGGAGGACCCCAGCGCCGACCGGAGAGAAGAGCGAAGTTGTCCCCGACCAGCGAGACCGCACAGGGCGGCCGCCGACTCGTCATCGTCGAGTCGCCTGCCAAGGCGAAGACGATCAAGGGCTACCTCGGCCCCGGATACGTAGTCGAGGCGAGCGTCGGGCACATCCGTGACCTTCCCAGTGGCGCCGCCGAGGTGCCGGAGAAGTACACCGGTGAGGTCCGCCGCCTCGGTGTGGACGTGGAACACGACTTCGCGCCGATCTATGTCATCAACGCCGACAAGAAGGCGCAGGTGAAGAAGCTCCGGGACCTGATGAAGGACTCCGACGAGCTCTTCCTCGCCACCGATGAGGACCGCGAGGGCGAGGCCATCGCCTGGCACCTCCAGGAAGTCCTCAAGCCGAAGATCCCCGTCAAGCGGATGGTCTTCCACGAGATCACCAAGGACGCGATCCGCGAGGCCGTCGCCAACCCGCGCGAGCTGAACAAGAAGCTGGTCGACGCCCAGGAGACCCGCCGCATCCTCGACCGCCTCTACGGCTACGAGGTCTCGCCGGTCCTGTGGAAGAAGGTCATGCCGAAGCTGTCGGCGGGCCGTGTGCAGTCCGTCGCCACCCGGCTCATCGTCGAGCGTGAGCGCGAGCGCATCGCCTTCCGCTCCGCCGAGTACTGGGACCTGACCGGCACCTTCGCCACCGGCCGCGCCGGTGACGCCTCGGACCCGTCCTCGCTGGTCGCCCGTCTCCAGAGCGTCGACGGCCGGCGTGTCGCCCAGGGCCGCGACTTCGACTCCCTCGGTCGGCTCAAGAGCGCCAACACCCTCCACCTCGACGAGGCGGGTGCCCGCGCGCTCGCCGCCGCCCTGGAGACCACCCGGTTCTCCGTGCGCTCGGTGGAGTCCAAGCCGTACCGCCGCTCGCCGTACGCCCCGTTCCGTACGACGACCCTCCAGCAGGAGGCCAGCCGCAAGCTCGGCTTCGGCGCGAAGGCGACCATGCAGGTCGCCCAGAAGCTGTACGAGAACGGCTACATCACGTACATGCGTACCGACTCCACGACCCTGAGCGAGACGGCCATCGGCGCCGCCCGCGCCCAGGTCACGCAGTTGTACGGCGCCGACTACCTCCCGCCGCAGCCCCGCTCCTACGCGGGCAAGGTCAAGAACGCGCAGGAGGCGCACGAGGCGATCCGCCCCTCCGGCGACCGCTTCCGCACCCCCGCCGAGACCGGCCTGACCGGCGACCAGTTCAAGCTGTACGAGCTGATCTGGAAGCGGACCGTCGCCTCCCAGATGAAGGACGCGACCGGCAACAGCGTGACCGTCAAGATCGGCGGCACCTCCGCCGACGGCCGGGACGCCGAGTTCAGCGCCTCCGGCAAGACGATCACGTTCCACGGCTTCCTGAAGGCTTATGTCGAGGGCGCCGACGACCCCAACGCCGAGCTGGACGACCGCGAGCGCCGGCTGCCCCAGGTCTCCGAGGGCGACCCGCTGGCCGCCGACGAGATCACGGTCGACGGCCACGCCACCAAGGCCCCGGCCCGCTACACCGAGGCGTCCCTGGTCAAGGAGCTGGAGGAGCGCGAGATCGGCCGCCCGTCGACCTACGCGTCGATCATCGGCACGATCCTGGACCGCGGCTACGTCTTCAAGAAGGGCACAGCCCTGGTGCCGTCCTTCCTGTCCTTCGCCGTGGTCAACCTGCTGGAGAAGCACTTCGGCCGGCTCGTCGACTACGACTTCACCGCCCGCATGGAGGACGACCTCGACCGCATCGCGCGCGGCGAGGCCCAGTCCGTGCCGTGGCTCAAGCGCTTCTACTTCGGCGAGGGCCTCGACACCGGCGCCGCGGCGGACGCGGGCAACGGCGACGGCGACCACCTCGGCGGCCTGAAGGAACTCGTCACCGACCTGGGCGCGATCGACGCCCGCGAGGTCTCCTCCTTCCCGGTCGGCGACGGCATCGTCCTGCGCGTCGGCCGCTACGGCCCGTACATCGAGCGGGGCGAGAAGGACACCGAGCAGCACCAGCGCGCCGATGTCCCCGAGGACCTGGCGCCGGACGAGCTGACCGTCGAGCTGGCCGAGGAACTGCTGGCCAAGCCCAGCGGCGACTTCGAGCTGGGCACCGACCCGGTCAGCGGCCACCAGATCATCGCCAAGGACGGCCGCTACGGCCCCTACGTCACCGAGGTGCTCCCCGAGGGCACCCCGAAGACCGGCAAGAACGCGGTCAAGCCGCGCACGGCCTCGCTGTTCAAGTCCATGGCGCTCGACACGGTCACGCTCGAGG
The DNA here is from genome assembly GCF_009865595.1 of Streptomyces sp. SID1328. Classification (NCBI taxonomy): domain Bacteria; kingdom Bacillati; phylum Actinomycetota; class Actinomycetes; order Kitasatosporales; family Streptomycetaceae; genus Streptomyces; species Streptomyces sp. SID1328. The sequence goes on from NZ_WWKH01000243.1 coordinate 4,139, forward strand.
ACGCCCTGAAGCTGATGTCGCTGCCCCGCGTGGTCGGCACCGACGCCGAGGGTGTGGAGATCACCGCGCAGAACGGCCGCTACGGCCCGTACCTGAAGAAGGGCACGGACTCGCGCTCGCTCACGGCGGAGGAGCAGCTCTTCACGATCACGCTGGAGGAGGCGCTGGCGATCTACGCCCAGCCCAAGCAGCGTGGCCGGGCGGCCGCCAAGCCGCCGCTGAAGGAGCTGGGCGAGGACCCCGTCTCCGGCAAGCCGGTCGTGGTCAAGGACGGCCGCTTCGGTCCGTACGTCACCGACGGGGAGACCAACGCCACCCTGCGCTCCGGCGACAGTGTGGAGGAGATCACCCCCGAGCGCGGCTTCGAGCTGCTCGCCGAGAAGCGGGCCAAGGGGCCGGCCAAGAAGACGGCGAAGAAGGCCACGGCCAAGAAGACGGCTCCGGCGAAGAAGACCGCCGCCAAGAAGACGGCGGCCAAGAAGACGACGGCGGCCGCCAAGAAGACCACGGCGAAGAAGACGACCGCCAAGAAGACGACGGCGGCCAAGGCGACGGGCGCCGGCTCGGAGGACTGACCCTCTCACCCGCTTCCGCGTTCGCGAACACCCCGGTACCGGCCTCGGTACCGGGGTGTTCCGCGCTCCGGCGTGCGCCCCCTGGGGGATCAAGGAGTGAGGGTCAGGGAAGGGGTGGGGATGAGGGAGGCATGCGGGTGGGTGGCTGCGGATAGGCTGAACGCATGACGCGAGCCGAGCAGCCAACGGCCCCCAATCCAGCACCGGACGACGCCCTCGTCGCGGATTCCCGCGAGCGCGCCGTCCGTTCACTGCTGCGCCGACCCGACCTGCGCCGCCTCTGGAGCGCGCAGATCGTGAGCGGCGTCGGTGACGCCCTCGCGCTGCTCGTGCTGGTGGTGCTGGTCCTCCAGGCGGCCGTCACCCAGGGCTCCTTCGGCGGGGGCTACCGGGGCGCGGCGTTCGCAGTGGCGACGGTCTTCGGGGCCCGCGTGCTGGCCACCGTGCTCTTCGGTGCCGTCCTGCTCGGCCCGCTGACCACGCTCACCGCCCCGGACGGCCCGCTCGACCGGCGCTGGACCATGGTCGGCGCCGACGGCGTGCGGGCCGCGCTGCTGATCGTGGCGCCGCTGTGGATCGACTGGACGCCGGGCAACGCCCTGACCGTCCTGCTGGCCACCGCCTTCGTCACCGGCATCGCCGAGCGGCTGTGGACGGTGTGCCGGGAGAGCGCGGCCCCCGCGCTGCTGCCCGCCCCGCCCCCCGAGGGCGCGTCGGTGCGGCCGCTGCCGGACCACCTGGACGCGCTGCGCCGCCTGTCGCTGCGCACCGGCTTCGTGGCGCTGCCGCTGGCCGCCGCCGTCCTGGTCGTCGCCTCCCTGTTCAACAACCTGCTGGCCACCGGCATCGCCTGGTTCGACCAGCACCACGCGGCCCTCGCCGCCTATGTCGCGGCCGGCCTGTTCGCCGCCTCGGTGTCCGTGCTGACCGCCCTGAAGCTGCCCGGCACGCGCACCCCGCGCCCGCGCTCCCCGCTGGAGGGCCTGCGCCGTCCGCGTTCCGGCTCCGGCGTCGACAAGGGCCGCACGGGCGCCGTGCTGCTGCTGGTCATCGCCTGCGCCGCCGTGGCCGGGGCCATCTCGGCCGCCGTCGCGGTGTGCGTTCTGCACGCCTCCGACCTGGGCGGCGGCCCGGTGCTCTACGGCCTGCTGGTGCTGGGCCTCACGGGCGGAGTCGGTGTCGGCATCCGTACCGCGCCCGCGCTGCTGCCCTCGCTGTCCCGGCGCCGGTTGCTCGCCCTGGCCATCGCGCTCACCGGCATCGCCCTGCTGGCCGCCGGACTCGTCCCGGACGTCACCTCCGTCCTGCTGATCCTCACCCTGGCCGGCATCGGCGCGGGCATCTCCGCCAACACCGGGCACGCCCTGCTCGACCAGGAGACCGAGGATTCCCGCCGTACCCGGATCACCGAGCACCTGCACGCGGTCGTCCGGGTCTTCATGGCGCTCGGCGCCCTGATCGCCCCGGTCGTCGCCGGGCTCATCGGCCGCCACCGGCTGGAGAACGGCCGCTTCGTCTTCGCGCACGGCGGCGCCTCCTTCACCCTGATGCTGGTCGGCGCGCTGCTGCTCCCGGTGGCCGTGCTGGTCCTCGCCAAGGTCGACGACCGGTCCGGCATCCCGCTGCGCCAGGACATCAAGGACGCCCTGCTCGGCGGCGACGACCCGGTCACCGCACCCGCGGAGAACGGTTTCTTCATCTCCCTGGAGGGCGGCGACGGCGCGGGCAAGTCCACCCAGGCCGAGGCCCTCGCCGAGTGGATTCGCGCCAAGGGCCACGAGGTCGTCCTCACCCGCGAGCCCGGCGCCACCCCGGTGGGCAAGCGGCTCCGCTCGATCCTGCTGGACGTGTCCGAGGCCGGCCTGTCGCACCGCGCGGAGGCGCTGCTGTACGCCGCCGACCGCGCCGAGCACGTCGACACCGTCGTACGCCCCGCCCTGGAGCGCGGCGCGGTCGTCATCTCGGACCGGTACATCGACTCCTCCGTCGCCTACCAGGGCGCCGGCCGGGATCTGTCGCCGACCGAGATCGCCCGTATCAACCGCTGGGCCACCGGCGGTCTCGTCCCGCATCTGACCGTCCTGCTGGACGTGCCGCCGGAGGTCGCGCGGGAGCGCTTCACCGAGGCGCCGGACCGGCTGGAGTCGGAGCCGGCCGAGTTCCACGCGCGCGTGCGGGCCGGTTTCCTCACCCTCGCCCGCCGCCATGGTGCCCGGCTGCACCGGGTCTCCGTGCACAGCCAGACCGAGTTCCCGCTGCGCGCCGAGTTCTCCCGCGACGCCCTCGACGACACCGTCGGGCTCCAGCTCCACTACGACGGCTCCGTCTTCGACCGGGCCGGGGTGGAACGGTTCGGCGGCTACTACCTGCGCGCCCTGCGCGCCCTGGCCACCGACCCCGACGCCCCGCCCTTCGCCCGCACCCTCATGAGCGAGGAGGAGCTGGCCTGGCTCGCCCGGCACCGGAGCGGTCCGGCGCGGGAGGTGCCCGGCACCACCCTGCTCGACCGGTTCGCCGGCACCACGGCCCGCCACCCCGGGCGCACCGCCGTCAGTCAGGGCCCCGACACCCTCACCTACGCCGAACTCGACCGCGCCTCGAACCGGTTGGCACAGGCCCTCGCCGCGCGCGGCGCCGGACCCGGTGACGTGGTCGCGGTGCGCATGAAGCGCGGGCTGCCCTGGGCGGTGACCCTGCTCGGTGTGCTGAAGGCGGGTGCCGTCTACCTCCCGCAGGAACCCGGCGATCCCGCCGAACGCCTCCGGTACGCCGCGACCCGCAGCGGCTGCCGCCTTGTCGTCACCGAGGCCGAGTACACCGCCCTGCTCGCCGCGCCCGAGGCCGACGACACCCCGCCCGCCCACCGGCCCGGCCCCGACGACCCGGCCTACGTCATCTTCACCTCCGGCTCCACCGGCGAACCCAAGGGTGCCGTCGTCGAGCACCGGGGGATGCTCAACCACCTCCAGGCCAAGGTGGACGACCTCGCGCTGAGCGGCGACGACGTGGTCTCCCAGGTGGCCTCCCAGTGCTTCGACATCTCCGTCTGGCAGCTCGTCGCCCCCTGGCTCACCGGCGGCCGCAGTGTCATCCACGACCGGGTGACCGACCCCGCCGACTTCCTGGACACGGTGATCGCCGAGGGCGTGAGCGTGCTGGAGGTCGTACCCTCCCTGCTGGACGCCCTGCTGGACACCCTGCAGGCCTCGCCGCGCGAGCTGCCGCGGCTGCGCTGGCTGATGGTGACCGGCGAGGCGTTCGCCCCCGCCCTCGCCCGCCGCTGGTTCGCCGTGTACCCGGCGATCCCGGTGGTCAACGCCTACGGGCCCACCGAGGCGTCCGACGACATCACCCACCACATCCTGCGCGGCCCGGTGGACACCGAACGCGTCCCCGTCGGCAGCCCGATCATCAACACGACGCTCCACGTCCTCGCCGAGAACGGCACCCCGGTCCCGCCCGGAACTCTCGGCGAGATCCTGGTGACCGGCCCCTGCGTCGGCGCCGGATACGTCAACGACCCCGAGCGCACCGCGGCCGCCTTCCCCGCCAACACCCTCGATACCACCTCCGCCCGCGCCTACCGCACGGGCGACCTCGGCCGCTGGCTGCCCGACGGCACCCTCGACTGCGTCGGCCGCCGCGACCAGCAGGTCAAGCTGCGCGGCCACCGCGTCGAACTCCCCGAGATCGAACAGACCCTGACCCGGATCGCGGGCGTCGACCAGGCCTTCGCCGAGGTGCGCCGGCACGGCGGACGCATGCTGCTGGCCGTCTGGTACACCGGCGACGCCGAGCCAGGCCCCGGGCGGCTACGCGAGGAGGCAGCCCGGCTGCTGCCCGCCTACATGCTGCCCGACGTGATCGCCCGGCTCGACGAGGTGCCGCTCAACCGCAACGGCAAGGCGGACCGCAACGCCCTGGCCGCCCGTCCGCTGCCCGCCCTCACCACCCGTACCCCCGAGCCGCCCGCCGACGACACCGAACGCGCGATCGTCCGGCTCTTCGCGGAGGCACTGGGCGTGCCCGAGGAGTCCATCGGCGCCGACGACGACTTCTTCGACCTGGGCGGCCACTCCCTCGCCGCGATGGCCGTGGCGGCCCGCTCCGACGGCCTGGTCACCGTGCGCGGCCTGCTGCAGGGGCGTACGAGCCGTGCCCTGGCCCGAGGAGCGTCCGGCACCGGCGGGCTGCTGGTGGAGCTGGCCGCCGCGGCCCGGGACCCGGAGCTGACCGTGGTCTGCTTCCCGTACGCGGGCGGTTCCCCGGTGAGCTACCTGCCGCTGGTCAAGGCGCTGGAGGACACCGGACCCGTCCGGTTCCGCACGCTGGACCTGCGAGCGGACGACGTCCCCGACACCGGCACCCTGCTGCGTGACCTCACGGCCGAACTGAGCGACGTCAGCGGTCCGTTGGTCCTGCTC
>NZ_WWKH01000244.1:0-6557 GCF_009865595.1 Streptomyces sp. SID1328
CCGAACGTCCCCCCGTCGAACAACACGAACCGCACCTCCTCCACCCCCGTATCAGCCGCCCGCACCGTCTCCACAGCGACCCGCGCCGCCTCCTCCACCGGCCACCGGTACACCCCTGTGGAGATCGCCGGGAACGCGACCGTCCGTGCCCCCACCTCATCCGCCACCCGCAGCGACTCCCGATAGCAGAACGCCAGCGGAGCCGGATCGGAGCCGGGCCCCTGCCACACCGGACCCACCGTGTGGATGACCCACTCCGCCGGGAGATCCCCCGCCGTCGTGGCGACCGCCTCGCCCGTGGGGAGGCCCCCGCCGTAGTGGGAGGCGCGGAGGTCGCGGCAGGCCGCGAGGATCGCGGGGCCGCCGCGGCGGTGGATCGCTCCGTCCACCCCTCCCCCGCCCAGCAGGGACGAGTTCGCCGCGTTGACGATCGCGTCGACGCGCTGTTCGGTGATGTCGCCCTGGACGAGGGTGATCGTGGTCATCGTTGCCTCAGCCTTCTCCAGACGTACTTGGCCGCGTTGTGGCCCGACATGCCGTGTACCCCGGCGCCGGGGGGAGTCGCGGAGGAGCAGAGGAAGACGGCGGGGTGGGGAGTGCGGTACGGGAACAGGGTGGGGCGGGGGCGCAGCAGGAGTTGGAGGCCGTCCACCGCGCCGCAGGCGATGTCGCCGCCGATGTAGTTGGCGTTGCGGGCGGCCAGCTCGGGTGGGCCTGCCGTGGCCCGGGCGAGGACTCGGTCGCGGAAACCCGGTGCGAAGCGGTCCAGTTGGCGTTCGATCGCGTCCGTCAGGTCGCCCTGCCAGTTGTTGGGGACGTGGCCGTAGACCCAGAAGACTTGCTTGCCCTCGGGGGCGCGGGTCGGGTCGGCCACGCTGGGCTGCACCGTGATCAGGAACGGTGGGTCGGGGGCGCGGTTCTCGCGGGACGCGGCGCGCAGGGCGCGGTCGATCTCGGCGCGGTTCGCGCCCAACTGGACCGTGCCGGCGACGCGGGCCTCGGGGGCGGTCCACGGGACCGGGCCGTCCAGCGCGTAGTCGATCTTGAAGACGCTGGGGCCGTAGCGGTAGCCGTCGTAGTGGCTGCCGAAGCCTGCGATGCGGGCCAGTGCCGTCGGTGAGGTGTCGAAGATGTAGGCGCGGGCCGGGGGGAGGTCGTCCAGCCGTTTGACCTCGTAGTCGGTGTGCACCGTGCCGCCGAGGTCGGTCAGGTACGCCGTCAGCGCGTCCGGGATCGACTGGGAGCCGCCCAGCGGTACCGGCCAGCCCCGCGCGTGTGCGGCGAGTGCGAAGAGCAGGCCGATCGCGCTGGTGGCGAACCCGCTCAGCGGGGCGATCGTGTGGGCGACCAGGCCGGAGAAGAGGGCCTTGAAGCGCTCGTCGTGGAAGCGGCTCATCAGGGCCGTCGCGGGCGGCAGGCCGGCCAGGCCGAAGCGGGCCAGGGTGACCGGGTCGCGCGGCAGCGCGGTCAGCGGCAACGACATGAAGTCCCGCAGCAGGGTGTCCCACCGGTGCAGGAACGGCGTGATCAGTCTGCGGTACGCGCCCGCGTCGCGCGGGCCGAAGGACGCGGCCGTCTCCGCCACCGAGCGGGCCAGCACCGCCGCGCTGCCGTCCAGGAACGGGTGGGCCATGGGCAGCTCGGGGTGCAGCCACCGCAGCCCGTACCGCTCCAACGGCATCGCGCGGAAGGCGGGCGAGTTGACGCCCAGGGGATGCGCGGCCGAGCAGGGGTCGTGCCGGAAGCCGGGCAGCGTGAGTTCCTCGGTGCGGGCGCCGCCGCCCACGGTGGAGCGCGCCTCGAAGACGGCCACGGAGAAGCCCCGGCGGGCCAGCTCCACGGCGGCGGTCAGCCCGTTCGGCCCCGCCCCCACCACGACCGCGTCCAGCATCGACGGCACCTTCCGACCCCCTCGTCAGCCGATGGCAACTCCGATCAGCATAGGCCGGGGCACTCTCACCGGCCCCGGTCGCTCATCTCACCCCGTGCGCAGCAGCTCCCCCACCCGGCGGGCCGTGGCGGCGTCGCGCGCGGCGGTGAACGGCAGCGCGTTGCCCCCGGTTATCCGGAACGGCTCCCCGGTGAGCGTGAGGTGGGCACCCCCCGCCTCCTCCACCAGCAGCAGGCCCGCCGCGTGGTCCCAGGCGGCCTCCCAGGAGAACGCCACGGCGTCGGTCTCGCCCCGCGCGATGGCCAGGTACTCCAGGCCCGCCGAGCCGCAGGAGCGCGGGGCGACCCCGTCGGTCCACAGGGCCCGCAGCGCGCGCTTCTGGTCCTCGGTGGTGTAGTCCGGGTGCGAGACGGCGACCTTGAGATCCCGGCCCGGCCCGGGCGGCCCGGCGAAGAGCCGCTCCCCGTCCAGGAAGGCGCCCTTGCCGCGCACGGCGGTGGCGAACTGGTCGCGGACCGGCGCGTACGTCCAGGAGGCCAGCACGGTGCCCCGGTGGGCGAGCGCGACCAGGGTGCAGAAGCCGTCGTTGCCGTGCACGAACTGGCGGGTGCCGTCGACCGGGTCGATGATCCACACCGGTGCGTCGCCCCGGATGGCCTCGTACGTCGCCGGGTTCGCGTGCACCGCCTCCTCGCCGACCACGACCGAGCCGGGCAGCAGGGCGCGCAGCTCCTCGGTGAGGCGCCGCTCGGCCAGCCGGTCGGCGTCGGTCACCAGGTCGTGCGGCCCGCTCTTCTGGTCCACCTCGTGCTCGGCCAGACGGCGGAAACGGGGCAGGATCTCGGTGGCCGCGGCCTTGCGGATCGCCTCCTCCACGTCGGCGGAGTGGTGGGCGACAAACTCCTCGATGGTTCCGGTGTCGTCGATCATGTGTCCATGAGACCACGGTCCGGCGATATCCCCCTCACGGCTGTGGATAACCTCCCTGCCCGGCCGCTCACAGCAAGGCCGGGACCGCTCAGCGGCCCACCGCGTACCCCTGCATCCCCCGCGGATTGGCCGCGGCGGACAGCACCCCGGTGGCCGGGTCGCGGGCGACCGCGCAGAGCCGGCCCTCCGACCACGCCGGGCCCACGGTCACGTCGTGCCCCCGGCGCCGCAGCCCGGCGACGACCTCCTCGGGCATCCGGGACTCGACGGTCACGCTGCCCGCCCGCCAGCCGCGCGGGTAGAACGAGCTGGGGAATCCGTCGTTGTGCCAGTTCGGGGCGTCGATGGCGCCCTGGAGGTCGAGCCCGCCCCGGACCGGTGCGCTGAGGACCGCCGCCAGGAAGAAGTGCGTCTGCCACTGATCCTGCTGGTCACCGCCGGGCGTGCCGAAGGCCAGCACCGGCACACCGTCCCGCAGGGCGAGCGACGGGGAGAGGGTCGTACGGGGGCGGCGGCCGGGTGTCAGGGTGTTCGGCAGGCCCTCCTCCAGCCAGGTCATCTGGAGTCGGGTGCCGAGCGGGAAGCCCAGTTCGGGCACGACCGGGTTGGACTGCAGCCAGCCGCCGCTGGGCGTGGCGGCGATCATGTTGCCCCAGCGGTCGACCACGTCGAGATGGCAGGTGTCCCCGCGCGTGGTGCCGTCGGCGCTGACGCGCGGTTCGGCGACCACGGTGGGCTCTCCCACCGCCGCCGTGGCGACCGTGGGCTCTCCCACCCCCACGGCGCCGTCCGGCACGCGCGCGTGGGCGAGCTTCGGCAGCCGGGGCGTACGTCCGCCGGGGCTGCCCGGCCGCAGCTCCCAGGAGGCGTCGGCGCCGATCAGGTCCCGCCGGACGGTGTTGTACTCCCCGGACAGCAGCTCGGTGAGCGGCACCTCGTCCGCGTCGCCGTACCACGCCTCGCGGTCGGCCATGGCGAGCTTGCAGCCCTCGATCAGCAGGTGGACGTAGTCGGGGCCGCCGTACTGCGGGAGGTCGGCCGGGAGGAGGGCGAGCTGCTGCAGGAGGGCCGGACCCTGGCTCCAGGGGCCCGCCTTGCAGAGGGTCCAGCCGTTCCAGTCGTACGTGGCCGGAGCCTCGTAGGTCGCCGTCCAGTCCGCGAGGTCGGACTCGGTGAGGGTGCCGGTGTGCCGGGCGCCGCTGGAGTCGAGGGTGGGGCGGCGGGACTGGCGGAGCAACGCCTCGGCGATGAAGCCCGTACGCCACACCGCGCGGGCGGCGTCGATACGGGCCTCCCGGCCGCCCGCGCCCGCCGTCTCGGCCAGCAGACGCTTCCAGGTCGCGGCGAGGGCGGGATTGCGCAGCAGCTCACCGGGGCGGGGTGCGCGGCCACCGGGCAGGTACACCTCGGCCGAGCTGGTCCACTCGGTCTCGAACAGTTCCCGCACGCTCTCCACGGTGGCGGTGACGTTCTCCACGGGCGGGTGGCCGTGCTCGGCGTATCCGATGGCGTGCTTCAGCACCTCGTCCAGCGGTTTGGTTCCGTGGTCGCGCAGAAGCAGCAGCCAGGCGTCGAAGGCTCCGGGGACGGCGGCCGCGAGGGGGCCGGTGCCGGGGACGAGGTCCAGTCCGAGGCCCCGGTAGTGCGCGACGGTGGCGCCCGCCGGGGCGACGCCCTGCCCGCACAGCACCTGGACCTGGCCGCCGACGGGGGCGAGGAGGATGGGCACCTCGCCCGCCGGGCCGTTCAGGTGGGGCTCCACGACGTGCAGCACGAACGCGCCGGCCACGGCCGCGTCGAAGGCGTTGCCGCCGTCCTCCAGCACCGCCATGGCCGACTGCGAGGCCAGCCAGTGGGTGCTGGACACCATGCCGAAGGTGCCCTGGAGGGTGGGACGGGTGGTGAACATACGGCCTCTTCTCTGCACGGGCTCCTCTGCGCACCGGCTCTTGCCCGCCCGGTGACTCATGCAGGATGAAACTTGTTCCGGACGGGCAGATGCAAGAGGCACACGCGAGAGGGCCCCGCGAGCGAGCGCACCCGCGGGGCCGTCGTGCGAGAGCGGGACTCAGGCCGTGTGCAGCGTCAGCCCGTACCGGCTCAGGATCTCGTTGATCGGCTGGAACCAGGTCTCGCCGCCGCTGGAGCAGTTGCCCCAGCCGCCGGAGGTGACGCCCTGGGCCTGGTCGCCGCTGATGAACGCGCCGCCGGAGTCACCGGGTTCGGCGCACACGCTGGTCTTGGTGAGCTGGTGCACCGCGCCCTGGCTGTAGTTGACGGTCTCGTTCAGCGCGAGCACGCTGCCGCAGTGCCAGTGGCTGGTCGAGCCCGAGCGGCAGATGGAGGTGCCGGGAGGCGCCACGTTGGAGCCGCGCACCAACTGGTCGGAGGTGGTGCCCCAGCCGAGCACGACCGGTACGGTCCACCAGCCGCTGCCCACGTTGACCCAGGCGTAGTCGTTGTCGGGGAACGACGAGCCCTGGAAGTTGCCGACGTAGGACTGGTCCCAGCCGTAGACGGCGGCGGACGGCTGGCCGCAGTGCCCGGCGGTGACGAAGCCGCCGTACACCGAGAAGCCGATGGAGCAGCGGACGTTGCCCGTGTAGTACGGGTCGCCGCCGACCGTGCCGGCCGCCAGGGTGCTCGCGGACTCGGCGACCTTGTGGACGGTGACGGGGCCCGCCTCGCGGGCGCTCGCCAGGAAGCGCTGGACATCGTTGTCGGCGGCCTTGGAGCGGACCACGTCGATCACGACGGATCCGGCGCCCGGGTCGACGTGCCAACTGGTCACGGACTTGGGCGCCTTGAGGCGGTCGACGCGCGCCTTGGCCGCGTTCAGCTCGCGGGCGCTGTGGTCCACCGTGCGTACGGTGGCGCCGGCGTCGCGGAGCTTCTGGCGGACGCCGGCGGAGGCGTCGTCGGTCACGGCCACCGTCAGGCGGTTGCTCTTGGCATCGAACCAGGAGCCGCCGTAGGCCGCGCCGGCGGTCGCGCGGGCCTTCGGGTCGAGGGCGGTGGCCGCGCGTTCGGCCTTGAGGCGGGCCTCGGCCTGGGACTTGGTGAGCCCGAAGTCGTGCTGCATCGCGGTCAGCAGGCTCTTGGAGGCGGGGGCTTCGCCGGCACTCTGCGCGGCGGCGGGGAGGGTGCCCGCCGCGGAGAGGCCGCCGAGCATGAGGAGTGCGGCCGCGGCGGCGCGCATGACTTTCTTGCGGCTCATGGGGAGTTGCCCTTCGTCGTTCCAGCGAGGTGGGGGTGGAACAGCCGACGTCTGAGAGCGCTCTCATCAGTGCGGGGCAGAGCCTAGCGGCACCTTTACAACAGGTCCATGCCAATCACACGCCCTCTCTTACCGACATGAAGGAGGGGGGAATATGGGCGATTTGCGCCACCTCGGCACACGGGCCGCGTCACGGCTCAAGTACGCAGCGAGTTCGGGCTTCCGTGGCGCGGACCCCTCGTGTGAGACTGGCGTCCCCCGTCCCTGCGGACCCCTTCCGTCACCCCCTCTCCCACGAGAAGTGCGCCGTGAGTTCTCTGCCTCTGCCGCTCGCCCTCACCGCTCGTCTGTCCCCGGTCGTCGTGCTGGCCGTCGCGGGCTGGGCCCTCAGCTCGGGTCCCGCCGCCACCGCCAACTCCGGCCCGGCGCCCACGAGTCAGGCGTCCGCCGGTGCCTCCGCCGCCCCGGCCGCGTCCTCCGCCGCGCCCGCCACGAAGACGTACGACGCCGCGCCCGCGC
>NZ_WWKH01000245.1:0-7377 GCF_009865595.1 Streptomyces sp. SID1328
CCCCGCGCCAACACCCCCACCGGCGCCGCATGGTCTCCCCGCACCCGGGGCCTGCTCAGCCACGGGTCCCCGGTCAGCTCCACCTCGACGGCCACGGTCCCGAACCTCCGCGCCACCTCCGGTACGGGCCCGCGCCGTACGTCGGCCCCGTGCAGCCCGGCCGAGACGGCGGACGCGGCGACACACAGCAGCACCGCCGCGGCCGGAGCGCGGTACCGGGCTGACCCCACCCGGAGCAGCCCGACCCCGACGACGAGGCAAACGCCCGCCACCCCAAGGCTCCATGCCGGCGGAACATCCAGGACCAGCGCCGCCGTCGCCCAGGCCGCGAGCGCGGGCCCTGCCAGCCGCAGATCGACCGGGCCCTCCTGCCGAGGGTGGGAGTCACCCTTCCAGCGGGGGTCGGCCTCGGCCCTCACGGCCCCACCCGTGCCCGCAGGTCCGAGAAGCGCCGGTCGCCGATGCCGTCCACCTGGCGCAGCTCGTCCACCGAGCGGAAACCGCCGTGCTGGGTGCGGTAGTCGATGATGCGCCGAGCGAGCACCGGGCCCACACCGGGGAGCGTGTCCAGCTGCTCCACCGTCGCCGTCCCCAGAGAGACCGGAGCCGACGGACCCCCACCGGCCGGCGCCACCGCACCCGCCCCCACCGGCGGCGGAGCACCCGGTGCCCCCACCACGATCTGCTCCCCGTCCACCAGGAAACGAGCCCGGTTCAGCCCCTCCTCCCGCACCCCCGGCCGCACTCCCCCGGCAGCCCTCAACGCATCCGCCACCCGCGACCCCGACGGCAGCCGCCGAATCCCCGGAGCACGCACCTTCCCGCTGACGTCCACCACGATCTGCCCACCCGGCGAAGCGGATGCGGACGCGGAAGCGCCCCCCGGCCCCTCCGCCCCCTTCACCCGCGCCGGAGCCTCCCGCACCACCTGAGGCGCACTCACACTCTCCGTGCGCCCCGCCCAGAAATGCTGACCGGCAAGCACAGCGGCCAGCGCCAGCACCACCCCGAGCGCCAGGACCCCTCGCCGCTCCACCCCGCACCGCGCCTGCACCCACAACGGCAGCCGGTCCCGCAGCGCGAGCCCGGCCCGCTCCCGCCAGCCGGAATCGGCGACCTGAGTCCCCAGGTCCAAGCCACCCGGCGGCCCGCTCCCCGACTCCCCCGGAGCCTCGCCGAACAACTGCCCGGCCCGCCGCCGCACCTCCTCCCCCGGCACCGGCGCCCGGTGCCGGCCCCGCCCCCGCTCGCCGGGACGCCGGTAGCGCACACGGCTGTCGGAGGAAGGCCCCCTGCCGGGACCGCTGGTCGGAGTGGCTGCACGGGTCAGTGCTCGAAGTGTCATGACCCGAGGATCGGACACCCGGCCCCAAAAAGTGGATCTTAGTCAATTCCCGTGGAAAAGCCCTCGGTTGTGGATAACTCCGTCACCCACACGAGCTACACCCGCCCCCATCGGACGCCCCCGCCGACCGCCCAAGTGCCGCAGGCACCCCTCACCGAGGCGACACCACGACCCCCAACAACCCGGGCCCCGTATGCGCCCCGATCACCGCGCCCACCTCACTGACATGCAACTCCGCCAGCCCGGACACCCGTTCACGCAGCCGCTCCGCCAACGCCCCGGCCCGCTCGGGCGCGGCCAGATGATGCACGGCGATGTCCACCTCAGCCCCGGCCGCCCGCTCCACCACGATCTCCTCCAGCCGGGCGATCGCCTTGGACGCCGTACGCACCTTCTCCAGCAGCTCGATCCGCCCGTTCTCCAGCCGGAGCAGCGGCTTCACGGCGAGGGCGGAACCGAGGAGGGCCTGGGCGGTGCCGATGCGGCCGCCCCTGCGGAGATAGTCGAGGGTGTCGACGTAGAAGTGGGCGGAGGTGTCCGCGGCGCGCTTCTCGGCGGCCGTGACCGCCTCGTCGACCGTGCCGCCGCCCTCCGCGGCCTCGGCGGCGGACAGGGCGCAGAAGCCTAGGGCCATGGCGACCATGCCGGTGTCGACGACCCGGACGGGTACCGGTGCCTCGCGGGCGGCCAGTACGGCGGCGTCGTAGGTGCCGGACAGCTCGGCGGAGAGGTGCAGGGAGACGATGCCGTCGGCGCCCGTCTCCGCGACCTCGCGATAAGTGCGGGCGAACTCCTCGGGGCTGGGGCGGGAGGTGGTGACCGGGCGCCGCTTCTGGAGGGCCTGGGCCAGGGAGCGGGTGGAGATCTCGGTGCCCTCTTCGAGCGCCTGGTCGCCGAGGACCACGGTCAGCGGTACCGAGGTGATGCCGTGGCGCTCCATCAGCCCCGGCGGCAAGTAGGCCGTTGAATCGGTGACGATAGCGACATGGCGGGACATGAGCTGGAGGTTACCTGCCGTAGCTCCGGCACGGCAGTCCAGCCCCGCAGGAGGGCGCCGGTGCGCCGGGGGTCAGGCGGTGCTCTCCGGGCGGGGCTTCTTCTGCCAGGGGTAGGCGGGCCGGGCGGCGGGCGGGGTGATGGCCTGGGCTTCCGGTTCCCGGGGCCAGGTCTGGCGGCGGTCGGCGGCTTCGTCGGTGCCGGCCGGGGTCTCGGGCCAGGGGGCGCTGGCCCGGCCGGTCGCGTCGGTCCAGTGCCGCAGGGCGCCCGCCTCGATGTCGATCTGGGAGCTGAGGGCGTCCAGGTCGTCCTCGGCGAAGCGGCTCGCGCGGTCGCGGGCGGCCCAGCGCAGGGAGTCGGCGGAGGCGGTGATGCGCTCGGTGCGGGTGCGCAGCTCGGGGAGGCGGGCGGTGAGGGTGGCCCGGTCGGGCTCGGACTCCAGGTGCTTGAGGACGACGTCCAGCTCGCGTCCGTGCACGCTGAGGCGTTCGAAGAGGCCGAGGGACTCCTTCAGCGAGGCGTCCTCGGCCGGGCCCGCGTGCAGGGCGTCCTGGGTGGCACGCATGGAGGTGCGCAGGGTGAGCCGGAGCTGGGCGATCTCCCCGGCGGGGCCGGGGCGGGTGAGGGACTTGGCGCGCAGGGTGTGGTCCTCGACCGTGCGGCGGCCCTGGGCGATGGTGCGGTCCACGCTGCGCTTGGCGGCGGTGACCGCCTTCACCGTGGCGTAGGTGCCGAGGACGACGAGCAGCACGAAGAGCACGGCGAACACGGTGATCACTGCTTCCATGACGCGTTCCTCCTCAGGGCGCGGCCGCGAGCCGCCTCGCTCTGCGCCGCTCTTTCTCCACCGTCTCCACGGTAAACGCAGCGGGCAGGCCCCGGGTTCCACGGGAACCCGGAACCTGCCCGTAGGGGATCACCCCGACACTCGCGCCGGCGCCCGGAGCACCGGGCGCTCAGCGAGGCAGGACCGCTCAGCCGCTGACGATGTTCACCAGCTTCGGCGCCCGCACGATCACCTTCCGGATCGGCGCGCCGCCCAGCGCGGCGACCACCTTCTCGTCACCCAGCGCAGCCTTCTCCAGCTCCTCGTCGGAGATGTTCGGCGGCACCTCCAGGCGGGCCTTGACCTTGCCCTTGATCTGCACGACGCAGGTCACGGTGTCGTCGACCAGGTAGCGCGGGTCCGCGACCGGGAAGTCCTGGTGGACGACGGAGTCGGTGTGGCCCAGCGTGTGCCACAGCTCCTCGGCGATGTGCGGGGCCAGCGGGGCGATCATCAGCACCAGCGGCTCGGCGACCGTGCGGGGCAGGGCGCCGCCGCTGCCGTACGCCTTGGTCAGGTGGTTGTTCAGCTCGGTGACCTTGGCGATGGCGGTGTTGAAGCGCAGCCCCTCCAGATCCTGGCCGACGCCGTCGATCGCCTTGTTGAGGGCGCGCAGGGTGTCCTCGTCGGGCTCGGCGTCGGTGACGGTCGGGGCGCCGGTGTTCTCGTCGACGATGTTGCGCCACAGCCGCTGGAGCAGCCGGAACTGGCCGACGACCGCGCGGGTGTCCCAGGGACGGGAGACGTCCAGCGGGCCCATCGCCATCTCGTACAGGCGCAGGGTGTCGGCGCCGTACTCGGCGGCGATCTCGTCCGGGGTGACGGCGTTCTTCAGGGACTTGCCCATCTTGCCGAGCAGCCGGGAGACCTTCTCGCCCTGGTACCAGAAGGCGCCGTCGCGCTCCTCGACCTCGGCGGCGGGGACGGCGATGCCGCGGCTGTCGCGGTAGACGTACGCCTGGATCATGCCCTGGTTGTAGAGCTTGTGGAACGGCTCGGCGGACGAGACGTGCCCCAGGTCGAAGAGGACCTTGGACCAGAAGCGGGCGTACAGCAGGTGCAGTACGGCGTGCTCGGCGCCGCCGACGTACAGGTCGACACCGCCGTGCGGCATGCCCTCGCGCGGGCCCATCCAGTACTGCTCGATGGCGGGGTCGACCAGTTCGCGGTCGTTGTGCGGGTCCAGGTAGCGGAACTCGTACCAGCAGGAACCGGCCCAATTGGGCATGGTGTTGGTCTCGCGGCGGTACTTCTTGGGGCCGTCGCCCAGGTCCAGGGTGACGTGGACCCACTCGTCGTTGCGCGAGAGGGGGGTCTCGGGCTGGGTGTCGGCGTCGTCGGGCTCGAAGGTGCGCGGGCTGTAGTCCTCGACCTCGGGCAGCTCCAGCGGGAGCATCGACTCGGGCAGCGCGTGGGCGATGCCGTCCTCGTCGTAGACGATCGGGAAGGGCTCGCCCCAGTAGCGCTGGCGGCTGAACAGCCAGTCACGCAGCCGGAAGTTGACGGTGCCCTCGCCGATGCCGGCCTCGGTCAGCCACTCGGTGATGCGGGCCTTGGCCTCGGGGACGGCCAGGCCGTCCAGGGTGACGGACTCGCCGGCGGAGTTGACCAGCTTGGCGTCGTAGGAGGCGAAGGCGTCGTCCCAGGTGGTGGTGTCGGTGCCGCGGCCGTCGGTGGGCTCGACCACGCAGCGGATCGGCAGCTCGAAGGCGCGGGCGAACGCGAAGTCACGCGTGTCGTGGGCGGGGACGGCCATGATCGCGCCGGTGCCGTAGCCCATCAGGACGTAGTCGGCGATGAAGACCGGGACCTGCTCGCCGTTGACCGGGTTGACCGCGAACACACCGGTGAAGACGCCGGTCTTGTCCTTGGCCTCGGCCTGGCGCTCCACGTCGGACTTGGCGGCGGCCTGCGCGCGGTAGGCGGCGACGGCCTCGGCCGGGGTGGCGTGCCCGCCGGTCCACACCTCGTGGGTGCCCTCGGGCCACGCCTCGGGGGTGAACTTCTCCACCAGCGGGTGCTCGGGGGCCAGCACCATGTAGGTGGCGCCGAACAGGGTGTCGGGGCGGGTGGTGAAGACGGTGATGCGCTCGCCGTCGACGGGGAAGTCGACGCGGGCGCCCTCGCTGCGGCCGATCCAGTTGCGCTGCTGGAGCTTGATGGCCTCGGGCCAGTCCAGCCCGTCCAGGTCCTCCAGCAGGCGGTCGGCGTAGGCGGTGATGCGCATGTTCCACTGGCGCAGCTTGGCCTTGAAGACCGGGAAGTTTCCGCGCTCGGAGCGGCCGTCGGCGGTGACCTCCTCGTTGGCCAGCACGGTGCCCAGGCCCGGGCACCAGTTGACCGGCGCGTCGGAGGCGTAGGCCAGCCGGAACTCGCCCAGGACGTCGGCGCGCTCGGTGGCGCTCAGCTCGCTCCACGCGCGCGTGTGGCCCGGTACGGGGCGCTCACCGGACTCGAAGAGGGCGACCAGCTCGGAGATCGGGCGGGCCTGGTCGGCCTCGTCGTCGTACCAGGAGTTGAAGATCTGGACGAAGATCCACTGGGTCCACTTGTAGTACTCCGGGTCGATCGTGGCGAACGACCGGCGCTTGTCGTGGCCCAGGCCCAGCCAGCGGAGCTGGGCCTTCATGTTCTCCATGTTGGCCTCGGTGGACACGCGGGGGTGCGTGCCGGTCTGCACCGCGTACTGCTCGGCGGGCAGGCCGAAGGCGTCGAAGCCCAGGGTGTGCAGGACGTTGTGCCCGGTCATGCGCTGGAAGCGGGCGTAGACGTCGGTGGCGATGTACCCCAGCGGGTGGCCGACGTGCAGGCCCGCGCCGGAGGGGTAGGGGAACATGTCCATGATGAACTTCTTGGGCTTCGCCGCCAGCTCGGCGTCGTCCGCCAGGTCGCCGGTGGGGTTCGGCGCGGCGTAGGTGCCGTCGACGTCCCAGAAGTCCTGCCAGCGTGCCTCGATCTCGGCCGCCAGGGCGGCCGTGTAGCGGTGCGGCGCGGCCTCCGCCGACGCGGCAGCGGTGGCGGCGGGGTTCGTCTCGCTCATGATCCTCAAAGCTCCATCGATCGTCTCTGCCCGCGGAAACGAAAAAGCCCCTCACACAGGAGGGGACGCCGCGCCGATGCCGACCGTCCGGTGCGACCGGTGGTCGGTACTGATCAGCGCGGCTCGCTAAGCAGAAGGCGTACAGCACGCATGGCGCTAGGGTACCGCAGCCCTTGAGCAAGCCGCGACGCGCGTGCGTATGCAGGTGAGACATGTCCGTACGGCCGCCAGATCTGAATCCGGGTCAAGGATTACTTCGCGTAACAGTCACTAAGGGACGACGCCGCAGGTGATTCGTCCTTTGATAACAACGCAATAACTCAAACCTCGTACTGATCGGTATGGCTCCACCTAGAGTTCGGCAGCGGGACCGCCTTCCCGAAACTGCTCGGAGTTGCCCCCATGAACCCTCGTCGTAGTAACAGCTCGCTCCCCAAGCCCGGCCGGTCGGCCTATGGGGTGGCGTCCGCTGTCGTCCTGCTGCTCATACCGGTGGTCGTGCTGGTGGGAGGCAGTCAGTTCCAAGAGTTCCTGAACTTCGGCGCGGGCGTGCTGTCCCTCGTCTCGCTGAGCTGTTCGGTCATCTGGGGCCTGGTGGCCCAGGACCGGGTCCTGCTCAACACCCGCCAGCGGATCATCGGCCAGGCGGTGCACCGGACGACGGCGGTCGGCTCGATCGCGTTCCTGCTGCTGCACATCACCACCAAGATCGCGCTGGACCACACCCAGCTGATCGCGGCCCTCATCCCCTTCTCCCTCGGCGTCACCGGCAGCGGCGGCCTGATCGGCCTGGGCTCCCTGGCCGGCCTGCTGATGGTCTTCGTCGGCGTCACCGGCGCCCTGCGCAGCAACTTCGCCACCCCCGCCCCCGTGGCCGCCCGCTGGCGCGCGATGCACATGCTCGCCTACCCCGCGTGGTGCGCGGCCCTGGTGCACGGTCTGTACGCGGGCCGCCAGGCCAAGCCGATCTTCGTGATCCTCTACGGCCTCTCCCTGCTCGGCGTGATGGCCGGCCTGGCGCTGCGCGCCGCCCCCCGCCCGGTCAAGCGCCGGCTCGCCGACCGCCTGGTCGGCCTCTTCGGCGGCGCCGAAGCCTCCGACCTGGACCGCCTGGAGGCGAGCCGGAGCCGCCGGAACGAGCCGGGCTTCGACAACCGCCGCGAGCCCCGC
>NZ_WWKH01000246.1:0-4668 GCF_009865595.1 Streptomyces sp. SID1328
GAGCTCCTCGAGGGCCAGCAGGTGACGTTCGACGTCACCCCAGGCCACAAGGGCCCCCAGGCGGAGAACATCACCGTCGCCTGACCGCGTGCGGCCCGCCGCTCCCGGAACATCCTCCGGGACCTTGACGTCGGGAACCTCCTTGAGACCCAGGGCGTTGCAAAGTCTGGTGATCTTGGATCGGTGCTGGTCAGGTGACTCCGAGGACGGTCAGTGGCCGTTCGAAGGGGCGGAGAGACATCGCGCGGAGGCCAGCGGCGATGTTGGTGTGGCCGCAGTGCGTAGCTGGTCGATGGCGAAGCTGCGGAGGGTCGCCATATTCACGGTCCGGCTACTCCCTCGGCGACATAGCGAATCGGCCCCGCCTGCTTTCAGGTAGCGGATACCGTGCCGTGAACAGCCTCTTCCTGAGGGATCGTTACCGATGGGATGTAGACACGCGCATACCGCCTGACCCATACATGGCAGTGGGGAAGAGCGCCGCTCGGAGGCAGCCGACGACGGGGACGCTCATGCCCGGTTCAACCTGGCACGGTTGTGGTGGGGCAAGCGCGTCCCTCAGACCGTGGCCGAGCTCCTGCGCTCCGCCGCCGAGGGCGGGGTCGAAGAGGCGTACGGCCCGCTCGGTGACCTGCTCACCGCCATGGGCGAGAGGGTCGAGGCCCTGATGTGCTACTTCGCGTCGATCCACGCGGGCGACGCCGACGTGCTCCACGATGCGATCACCCTCGCGCGCAGCCTGACCGACGAGGACATCCGTCATGCTGGGGAGTTGGCTGGCTGCCCAGCAGAGGCCGAGGCCCATGGTGAAGACGGTTCGGAAGTACCGCTGAGCCGATGAGTGAGCCTCTTCAGCGTTGCAGGTCCAGTGTGAGGACCGCCTTGGCGATTGACGTCATGCGGTTGGGGCTGCAGCGGGATCTGTGGAAGATCCGCCAGGACTTCAGGCGGACGACGCCGCGTTCGACGGGTGCTCGTGCCGCGGGGGCACGGTTGCGGTCCTGTCGGTGGGAGTGAGTTCCTGGAGGGGCCTGTGCTTGATGCCGGTGGTCAGCCACGGGCCGGCGTCCTGGTAGGCGAGATCGGCCACGATCGGAACGCCTTGGCGCTCGCAGATCCGGATGATCCGGTGGGTTCGTGCGGCGGTCAGATCGTGACTGCGGCCCGGCAGGGCGGGCGAGAGCCATAACAGCCGGCCACCGGGATCGGTGACGACCTGTAAGTTCACGCCGTGGGGCCGGTGTTTGTGGGAGTAGTCGGGCCGGCCGTCGCCGACCCGCTCGCACTCGGCGAGGGTGCCGTCGAGTAGGACGAAGTCGGGCTCATGCTCGCGCAGTGTCTTCAGCAGACCCGGCGCACGCGCGGCGACAGGTCGACGACCGCGCTGGTGTATGCGTGGGCGGTGGAGTCGCTGATTCCGAACCCGGTGGCGATCTTCGCCAGAATGATGTGTTCGTGCAGGTACACCAGTGCCACCATAGCGCGCTGGGACGGCCGGAGCTTGCAGCGCCGGCCGCCCTCACGGGTGACGATCAGCATGGTGACCCACTCCACGAGTGCATGCGGCAGGCCGAGTGCGGCAGGATGGATGACGACCAACGAGACCCCCGAGCAACGAGATTGAGACGTCAGATCTCTCGATCAACAGCCGGGGCCTCGCTTGTTGCGCTTCACGGCCCATCACCCGATCGGTGGCGACCTCGAAGAAGCTGAATGAGTGACTCGGTGCCCGGCCGGGTCCGCCGTCTCGACCGCACCGTCCCCGGACGTGACCTTCTAGGCTTGCCGGACATGGAAGAGGAGCAGCCGTGACCGCACCTCTGCGCAGCTGGAAGGCCGTCATCGAGCCGCGGGCTGCCGAAGTCCTACATACGATGGGCGCCTCAGGTTTCAGACAATTGCACGATCAGATGGTCCTGGCTGGTCCGCTGCCAGCGGTCTCCGCCGCCGATCCGGTTGGCTTAGAGGTCCTAACAGAAGCCGTTGATCATGTGACGTTCGGCTGGGCTGGTCGTTGGTCCGATCGTGGGGAAACGCCAGTCGCGGCCCTGGATCGTCTCGGACGAACTGTGGTCGCTCATCGAGCCGTTGCTGCCCGTGCCGGGTCCGAAGCTGGTCGAGGGCAGACCGCGAGTGCCGGACCGGCAGGCGCTGTGCGGGATCCTGTTCGTCCTGCACACGGGCATCCAATGGGAGTACCTGCCGCAGGAACTGGGCTTCGGCTCGGGCATGACCTGCTGGCGGCGGCTCGCCGCGTGGAACGAGGCCGGCGTGTGGGACGAACTGCACCTTGTGCTCCTGAAGAAGCTGCGGGCGGCGAGGAAGCTGGACTGGTCGCGGGCGGTGATCGACTCCTCCCACGTCCGGGCCGCTCGACGGGGCCCAAAAGCGGTCCCAGCCCGGTCGACCGCGCACGGCCGGGCAGCAAGCACCACGTCCTCACCGACGGCCAGGGCATCCCGCTCGCGGTGTCGCTGACCGGCGGAAACCGCAACGACGTCACCCAGCTCCTGCCCCTGCTCGACAAGATCCCGGCGGTTGCCGGCGTCGTCGGCCGCCCAAGACATCGGCCCGACGCGCCGCTTGCCGACCGCGGCTACGACCACGACAAATACCGGCGCCTGCTACGGCAGCGCGGCATCCGCCCGGTCATCGCGGAGCGAGGCATGGAACACGGCTCTGGCCTGGGCGTCTTCCGCTGGGTCGTCGAGCGCACCATCGCCTGGCTGCACGGGTTTCGCCGCCTGCGGATCCGCTGGGAGCGACGCGACGACATCCACGAGGCCTTCCTCGGCCTCGCCACCTGCCTGATCACACACCGACCCCAACGCCTTTGTTAGGACCTCTTAGGCGTATCCGACAGGCTGGCCGCCCGCGTAGGCCATGACGGCGATGAAGCCGGGTTCTGCACCATGGCGCGGTCCAGGCGCTCACCGAACGCGGTGATCGCGTAGTTCAGCAGGTGAAGCAGGTCCGCACGCACCTCGCCCGGACGCTCACCGGACGATTCGGAAGCGTGCGGACGCCGTTCCGCAGCGGGGGCCCTGGGGTTCACTGAGTGGTGATCGTGATCTCGCCGATGCCCCCTGCTCGTGCTTTGGCGGCCAAGGCCTCCTGGTAGGTGATGTAGGAGCGGGTTGTGCCGTCGGGCAAGCTCAGCTGGTAGACGACGGGGGTCTGCGGGGACACCCCGCCGCAGTTGCAGGCCATGTTCGTTCTCGTTTCGTGTCTGGGTGCTGAGTACCGGAGGGGCGGCCGTTGCGCTGTCGTGCCGTCCGCATGCGGCGTGTTCTGCAATGCACCTTGATGGGGCCCTGATGGCGTTTTGGTGTTGGTCAGTCCAGCCACCGTGAGGCCACTCCCGCGAGGTAGGACAGGCTCAGGGCGGTTGCCGGTGCCGTGAACCAGACGGTGCCCGTCAGGGCGAGGAGGCAGGCGGTCACCGCGGTCGCGACCCATACGCTCGCGCACCATCCGCAGCTGACCAGGTAGGCAGCCTTGGAGTCGTCACCGAAGCGATCGGCGATCTGTGATCTGAAGCCGGCCGCGAGCGTGTCCTTGGTGAGAAGGCGGGTGATGCGGCAAGTGACGCCGAGGGCCAGCAGGAACTCCGTCAAGCTCATGGAAGTCTCCCTCAGGCAGGTCGGTTTGGTGTGGGGCCGGGCGGCGTGGGTGTGCTCGCCGTTAGGCTTGGAGCCCGGGCCGTCCCCCCGTCCTTGCACGACGGGGGGACGACTCTGTACGGGAAGCGATCGACTGTTGGCGAACCGCCAAATCAGGCTGACCGTTGGACGGGGCCTGACAATGATCCGTCCCGACGCTGTGGTGCTGTTCCGGCCGAGGCAGGGTCGGGACGGGTCACAGCGGCAGGCAGGGCGGCAGGGGGCCGGTCGCCTGGACGGGGGTTCCGCCGACGTTGGCGGTGGCGGTGAAGCTGCCTGACAGGGCCTGCAGCAGGTTCAGGCTGGCGTTGAGGGTCGCCGTGCCGGTGGCGTCGGTCACCGCGGTGCCCACCAGCTGCCCGCCCACGAAGAAACTCACCGTCACGCCCGCAGCCGCAGGCGAGACACGCGCCCGGAGTGTTGCCGTGAAGGGGTTCGGCAGCGGCGCCTGCAGGTTGAACTGCCAGCAGGACGGCAGCACCTGAATTGTCCCCCCTGTCCCCCCGCCGGTGACGTTGATGGTGATCGGGGTGGAGGAGACGTTGGTGCAGGAGCAGGCGGAGTTGGCCGCGGTGACCGTTGCGGTGACCGACGCCGGGCCTGCGGTGGGGAAGGTGAGCGATCCGGTGGCGATCCCGGAGGCGTTGGTGGTGACGGTCACCGGGGTGGCCCCGCCGCCACTGAAGGTGACCGAGGCCCCGGAGACGGGGAGCCCGTTGCACAGCACGACCGCGGTCAGGGTGGTCGGCTGACCGGCCACCACCGCACCGGACGGCGGCAGCAGGAACACCAGGCAGGACGGCTGCGTGGTGACGTTGATGGTGATCGGGGTGGAGGAGACGTTGGTGCAGGAGCAGGCGGAGTTGGCCGCGGTGACCGTTGCGGTGACCGACGCCGGGCCTGCGGTGGGGAAGGTGAGTGATCCGGTGGCGATCCCGGAGGCGTTGGTGGTGACGGTCACGGGTGTGGCTCCGCCGCCGCTGAAGGTGACCGAGGCGCCCGAGAC
>NZ_WWKH01000247.1:0-3736 GCF_009865595.1 Streptomyces sp. SID1328
CCGTCCTGCGCCGGCCCCGCCACCGCGCCCCCGCCGGTCCACTCTCGCCCCGCGCGGCCCTGGGCCGGCCCCGGCCGTGCTGTCCCGTCGGCGCGGGCCTGCGACGGCTACGCCGCTCGAGGAACGTTGCGAGCGATCACCTCCCGCCCGGCCGCATTGAGCATGACCTGCCCGGTCCGCGCAGCGGCGCGGGGCCGGCAGCTCCCCGGGCTTCATGTCGACTGTCGCGATGTCACTGGCCCCGGCCTCGGTCAGTTCGTCCCGCCGCTGGCTGGCGGATGCCTCGTCGTAGGCGACGGCGGAGGCGCGGGTGGTGCCGTCGGGGTCGGTCCAGGTGAAGTTGTAACGGCGCATGGGGATGCAGCACATGTCCTTTGCGGGAGCTGCTGCCACTGGACGTGTACGGCCGGTACACCATTGGTACCGCCCACGACGGCAGCGACGCCAAGGTGCACATGCAGTCTGCGGCCCGGACCCTGCACGGCTTCCTGGTTGGTGTCACCGGGTCCGGGAAGACGGTCACGGTCGCCCTGATGTGCGCGGCGTGGGCGCTGGCTGGCCTGGCGGTGGCCTCGGCGATGGGGCAGTCCGGCGCGGCCCGGGCGACGTCGGGGGGCGGCGCCAGCCCCCGGCACGGACCGGTGCGGGAGCACAAGCAGCGGACCGGATGCGACGAGACCCGGCTGCCGAGGTCGGGATAGAGGGCGTGGTCTTCACGAGCGGCGGTAGACAGGGCGAACACCACGATGTGGAGCCAGGCCCCACCTATGGCGCGCAGGCGGGTGCAGCGTACGATCTGCCGTTTCGTCATCCCCGTCCAAGGAGCCTTCACCGGTGCCTGTCGTACCGCCGCCGCGCACCGCCGCACTGCTGTCCGTGCAGCGTCTTGCCCGCGACGAGGACGGTGAGCGCCTGCACGCTCTGCTGTGGTCCGCCGGCCCGGGCTGGCGAATGATCAGCAGCGCGGTGCTCGGCGGCGGCATCGGGGAGCGTGCCTGGGTACTGAACGCGCAGGTCGCCCACGGCTATCGGCGTACCGACCCGGACCGGCACTTGGCCGCCCTCGCCGCTCGCGCCGGCGTGAGCGGAGCCGGTGTCGGGCTGATGACGGCCGCCGACGTGACGGCACACGCGCACGCGGACGACGGCGGCGCCGAAGCTGTGGTCACCGCGGGCATCACCGTCCGCGGGTGGGCCGCCTCACCGGCCGAAGGGACCGCCGGCTCCCCCGCGCCCGGCACGATCAACATCCTGGTAGCGCTGCCCGTGGCGCTGACCGACGCCGCCTTGGTCAACGCGGTGGCCACCGCTACCGAGGCCAAGGTCCAAGCCCTCCTCGATGCCGGCCACCGCTGCTCCGGCACCCCCACCGACGCGGTGGTCATCGCCGCCCGCAGCCCGCGCCCGGGCGAGACACTTCATGCCTTCGCCGGTCCCCGCTCCCCCTGGGGTGCCCGTCTGGCCCGCGCCGTCCACCAGGCCGTCGGGGCCGCCGCTCCCGCCCTGCCTGCCGGTATCCCGACCGGTTAGGCGGTGCCGAAACCATGCAGCCCGCAGCTTTGAACGGTGATTGGTCGCCTCCCGCTCGACGAGCAGCTCGCTGTCCTGAAGTCCGTGCTGTCCCGCAATGAGGTGCTGCTGGAGGTGCTGAACCGCACGGCGAAATGGGGTCTGCCGGGCTGGTACCTGACGGCAGGCTGCCTGTTCCAGACCGTCTGGAACGTGGCCACGGACAGGCACCCCACCAGCGGAATCAAGGACTATGACGTCTTCTACTTCGACAATCACGACCTGTCGTGGGAAGCGGAGGACGCTGTTATCAAGGCCGCCGAGGACGCCTTCGCCGGCTTGCCAGCAGCGGTCGAGGTCCGTAACGAGGCCCGCGTCCACCTCTGGTACGAGGAGAAATTCGGCGTCGCGTGCCCTCCTCACGCCCGCACTGAGGCCGCCATAGACAGCTTCGCAGCTACCACATGCTGCCTGGGCGTGCGCTTGGAGCCGGACGGGCGGTGGCGCGTCTATGCACCGCACGGGCTCGCCGACGTCTTCAATCTCGTTGTCCGGCCCAATCCAGTGCTTGCGCCCCGCGAGGTGTACGAGACAAAGACGGCCCGCTGGCGACAGCAGTGGCCCGAGCTGACCGTGCTCGACTGGCCTTCAGAGGCCACCACCCTGGCGCCTGCCTCGGCCTGATGGGCGGAGCCGACGCAGGCAAATGATGCTGCACGCGAGCTGAAGCAGGCCGACGTGGAGGTCAGCACGCCGTTCCTAGCGGACACGCAGTCGCTTGAACTGGTGCAACCAGGCGAAGGCGCGCTCGACAACCCAGCGCACCTTGCCCAGGCCAAGGCCGTGAGCGACACCGCGTCGGGCGATCAACGGTTTGACGCCGCGCTTCCCCAGCAGGCGGCGGTATTTGTCGAAGTCGTAGCCCCGGTCGGCATACATCCGATCGGGCTGGAGTGGGCGCGAGTGCAGGCGCAGGAGGGGCTGGTGCAGCCGGGGGCCAAAGCGCCGCAGGGGGTCCGGCGCGGCCGGGCCCCCTGCGGTGCTTCGGGCGGTCACCTGATGGTCAGGCTCTGGCCACGGGTGGGTTCACGCACGTGCCTGGTAGGAGACCGAGTTGATGCCGAAGTTGCACTCGCCGTACAGCGTGATACTGCCGTTGAACCGGGTGTAGGGGCCGGTGTAGTCGGTGATCTGGGGTGCCTTGCAGTCGATCACGATCCGCACTTCGCCGGAGCCGGAACAGTCGATGCGGCCCACGGTGTTGTACTTCGTCGTGGTACAGGACACCGCCTGCGCGGACGCGCTGGCGGAAGTCGCCGGTATGAGGGCGACGGCGGGCGCGGCGGCCAGAGCGAGTGCGGCCAGTCGCAGAACAGGGTGACGAGACATGGATCTCCTTGTCGCAAGCACTTGTGGCGCTTCGAGTCATGGATATGTCAGGTGCACGTTCGGTCGGAATCCTGTCATCGCGGCAGTCCTGTGTCACCGTCATGTTTCGGCAAAGTTGCCTGGCTGAAACCGTGCGGGGCGGTCACCGGGATCTCGGACTCTGGCCATGGGTAGCTCCACGAGCCAACGCGCCACCCAAGTCCGCACCCTGATGATCCTCGGCCGCCACCAGCAGACCCCCGCACGGCCCTCCCTCAACGTCACCGGCCCCGCTCACCGCCCTCCTGAACGTCGGCCGCGCCTACCACCTTGCCCACATCCGCAAAAACCCCGCACCGCCCGGATCAGCCCACAGCGCGGGCCCCGTGGCGTACGTCCTCGTCCCGCCCGGCGCCACCGCGAAAACTCTCGTCACCGAGTTCGCCCGCTACCTCGGCATCCCCGTGGCCACCCGCATGACCCAGACCCAGATCACCGACGCCGTCTGCCACACCTACACCGCCGCGGGCGTCCAACTCGTCCTCATCGACGAAATCCACCGCCTCAACCCCCGCACCACCACCGGCGCCCAAGCCGCCGACCTGCTCAAAGACCTCACCGAACGCCTCCCCGCCACCTTCGTCTACGCCGGCATCAACGTCACCGACACACCCCTGTTCAGCGGCACCCGCGGCGCCCAACTCGCCGGACGCGCCACCCTCATCACCTGCGGCCCCCTCCCCGCCCGACACGGCACCCGCCAACCCTTCCGCGACGTCATCACCGACATCGAAAACGCCCTCGACCTCGAACAACACAAACCCGGCACCCTCCCCCGCCACGCCCCCTACCTCCACCA
>NZ_WWKH01000248.1:0-4664 GCF_009865595.1 Streptomyces sp. SID1328
GTGCCCGGCCGTCCGGTGAGCCCGGCCGACGTCCCCGCCGACGCGGTCACCTCCTCCGGCTCCGGCCTCGACCCGGACATCTCCCCGGAGTACGCCCGGCTCCAGACGGCCCGCGTCGCCGCCCGGAACCACCTGCCCGTGCCCGAGGTGGCCCGGCTCGTCCGCGACCACACCGAGGGACGCACCCTGGGCTTCCTGGGCGAGCCCCGCGTCAACGTGCTGGAGCTGAACACCGCGCTCAAGCAGCTGGAGGCCCGGCGCTGAACCGCCCCAGCGGTGTCCGCAAGCCGCACCTGGACCGCCGACTCCCGCACCGATGCCGTAGGTTGCTGCCGTCGGTCCACTGAGGCGTACGACAGGAGGGCGCGCGTCCATGACACGGGTGCTCGTGGTGGAGGACGACCCGCAGCTGGTACGGGCCCTCGTGATCAATCTCCAGGCCCGCCGGTACGCCGTCGACGCGGCCCCGGACGGCGCCACCGCGCTCCGGCTCGCGGCCGACCGAGGGCCGGACGTGGTCGTGCTCGACCTCGGGCTGCCCGACATGGACGGCGCCGACGTCATACGGTCCCTGCGCGGCGGCCGGAGCCGGGTGCCGATCCTGGTCCTCTCCGCCCGCCAGGCGTCCGAGGAGAAGGTCGCCGCGCTGGACGCCGGGGCCGACGACTACGTCACCAAGCCGTTCAGCATGGACGAGCTGCTGGCCCGGCTCCGCGCCGCCGTCCGCCGCGCCGAGGCCGGCCGGGCGGCCCCGGAGACCACCCTGGTGCGGACGGCGGACTTCACCCTGGACCTCGCCGCCAAGAAGGCCGTGCGCGACGGGCGTGACGTCCGCCTCACCCCGACCGAGTGGCACCTGCTGGAGATCCTTGTCACCAGCCCCGGCCGTCTGGTGAGCCGGAAACACCTGCTGCGCGAGGTCTGGGGGGCCTCCCTGAGCGACCGGACGAACTATCTGCGCGTCTACATGGCCCAGCTCCGCCGCAAGCTGGAGGCGGACCCCGCCCACCCGCGCTACCTGATCACGGAGCCCGGCATGGGCTACCGTTTCGAGGGCTGAATCCTCACCGGGGGAATCCAGGTCGTCGCGTTCGAGTCCGGAGGGGTGAATGATGTCACTCGGACTGGTCACGCCCGGATCTGCGCACTGAGTATGCTCGTCCAATGTTGTCGGTCGACAACTTATGGCGGCGGGCGGCATGAGCGGAGCGGAAGGGCGGGACCATGGTGACGTCGCGGGCTGATGCCGATGAGCTGAGGCCGGTGACCGCGGACGGGCTCGACACGGACTGGGACGAGCGACGGCCGTCCGTGCTCCTGGTGGAGGACGATGCCGGCGACGCGCTGCTGGTCGAGGAACTGGTCGCCGACAGTGCCCTGAAGATGCGGCTGCGCTGGGTGCGCACGATGGCCGAGGCCGCCGGGGTGCTCGCCACCGAGCGCCCGGACTGCGTCCTGCTCGACCTGCACCTGCCGGACGCGAGCGGTCTCGAAGCGGTCTCCCTGGTCAAGGCGCACGCCGACAGGGTGGCCATCGTCGTCCTCACCGGCCTCGCCGAGGAGCAGACCGGGCTCGCCGCGGTGACCGCCGGTGCCCAGGACTACCTCGTCAAGGGCCGCGTCGAACCCGAACTCTTCGGCCGCGCCGTCCGCTACGCGATCCAGCGCAAGCAGGCCGAGCAGTCGGCGGTGGCCCTCCAGGCCAGCCTGATGCAGGCCCAGGAGAACGCCCGCCTGGAACGCGGCCTGCTGCCCCGCCCGCTGCTGCGCGCCGAGGGCGTCCAGGTCGTCGCCCGCTACCGCCCCGGCCGCGCCCAGGCCCTGCTCGGCGGCGACTTCTACGACATCGTGCAGAGCGGGGACGGCACCGTGCACGCCCTGGTCGGGGACGTCTCCGGGCACGGCCCGGACGAGGCCGCCCTCGGTGTCGCCCTGCGGATAGCCTGGCGCACACTGGTCCTCAGCGGCATCACCGGCGTCGAGCAGGTGGCCCGCCTGGAGGAGATCCTGGTCGCCGAGCGCGCCCGGGACGAGGTCTTCGCCACCCTGGTAAGCCTGTCCGCCGTACCCGGCGAGCACCGGGCCACCGTGGTGCGGGCCGGCCACCACGGGCTGCTCCGGCGCGGCGCGCGGGAGGTGGACTGGGTCGAGGTGCCGGGCGGGCCCGCGCTGGGCCTCATCCCCGGCGGCGCCCACTGGCCCACCGCGGAGCTGCCGGTGCCGCCGGGAGCCTCCGTCGTCCTCTTCACCGACGGTCTCTTCGAGGGGCACGTCAGCCGGGGCCCGCAGCGCCTGGGCGAGGAGGGGCTGCTCGAACTCGCCCGTGCGTCGGCCGGACTGGCGCCCGACGAGTTCGTGGACCGGCTCATCGGCGAGGCCGAGGGGCTGGCCGAGGAACAGGGCGGGCTCGCGGACGACGTCGCCGTCGTCCATGTGAGCTGGAACTGAGAAACCTGAGACGAGGGAAACGAGTGGGACGCGTGAGTGACGAGTCGGTACGGAGCACAGGGTGAAGAACCTAGCGGGCAAGCCGTGGACGGGGCGCCGCCTGACCGTGCAGGGCTGGTTCTACCTCGTGCTGTCGCTCATGAGCCTCCTGGTGCTGCTCGGCACCGTGGTGGGCGCCAGCCTCCTCAACCGCACGGCCGTGGCGACCGACTCCCTGCTGCGGGGTGTACAGCCCGCCCAGACCGAGGCGTACCGGCTCCAGTCCGCCATGGTCAATCAGGAGACCGGCATCCGGGGCTACGCCATCACGGCCGACAAGCGCTTCCTCAAGCCCTACATCGAGGGCAAGAAGAACGAGTCGGAGTCCGCGGCGCGGCTGCGCCGTCTGGCCGCCGGCCAGCCCGAGCTGCGTGACGACCTGACCGCGGTGGAGCGTCAGGCGGCCCAGTGGCGCCTCAACTACGCCGAACCGCTCGTCGCCTCCGTCACCCCCGGCGAGCCGAAGGCCGTCGACCTGCGGACGGTGGAGAACGGCAAGGAGGACTTCGACAAGCTGCGGAGGAGCTGGGCCGACCAGAACGCGCACCTGGCCGGCGTGGTCCGGGACGGCAACGCCCACATCGCGCACGAGCGCACCCTGCGCAACTCCGTGCTCACCGCCATGGTCGCGGCGTTCCTCCTGACCGGCGTCGCGCTCGCCGTCTTCGTGCGCATGCTCGTCACCCAGCCCCTGCAGCGGCTGCGCACCGCCTCCCGCCGGGTCGCGGGCGGCGACTTCGATCACGTCATCGAAGGCGGCGGGCCGGCCGACCTGACCGCCGTGGCCCACGACGTGGAGGAGATGCGCAGGCGGATCGTGTCCGACCTGGACGCCTCCCACGCCCAGCAGCGCATCCTCACCACCCAGGCCGCCGACCTGGACGCCCAGGCGGTCGAACTGCGCCGCTCCAACGTGGAACTGGAACAGTTCGCCTACGTCGCCTCCCACGACCTCCAGGAACCGCTGCGCAAGGTCGCTTCCTTCTGCCAGCTCCTGGAGAAGCGGTACTACGACAAGCTGGACGACCGCGGGCGGCAGTACATCGACTTCGCGGTGGACGGCGCCAAGCGTATGCAGGTGCTCATCAACGACCTGCTCACCTTCTCCCGCGTCGGCCGGCTCACCGACGACCGCGTGCCCGTCGGCCTGGAAAAGGCGCTGGAGAAGGCGATGCTGAACCTCGACGCGGCCGTGGAGGAGTCCGGCGCCCGCGTCGAACTGCCCCAGGAGATGCCCGAGGTGGTGGGCGACCCGACCCTGTTCACCATGCTCTGGCAGAACCTGATCGGCAACGCCCTCAAGTTCCGCCACCCCGACCGCGCTCCGCAGGTCACCGTCACCTGCGAGCCCGACCCGGACGAACCCGGCAGCGTGCAGCTGAGTGTCTCGGACAACGGCATCGGCATCCCCGGCGAGTTCGCGGACAAGGTCTTCGTCATCTTCCAGCGACTGCACAGCCGGGACGCCTACGGGGGTACCGGGATCGGCCTGGCCCTCTGCAAGAAGATCGTCGAACATCACGGTGGCCGGATCTGGCTGGACACCGAGTACACCGGCGGCACCCGTTTCCGCTTCACCCTGCCCGTGGCGACCGCCCCGGACGAGACCGGCACCCACTGCGAGGAAAAGGCCCTCACATGACGACTCCCGACGGCACCCCGATCGATGTCCTCCTGGTGGAGGACGACCCCGGTGACGAGCTGATGACCCGGGAAGCGTTCGAGGACAACAAGATCGGCAACACGCTGCACGTGGTCCGCGACGGCGAGGAGGCGCTCGACTTCCTCTACCGGCGCGGCGACCACACCGGCGCGCCCCGGCCCGACCTGATCCTGCTCGACCTCAACCTGCCCAAGTACGACGGGCGTCAGGTCCTGGAGCGCATCAAGTCCGACCAGGACCTCGCGGACATCCCGGTGGTCGTCCTCACCACCTCGGCGGCCGAGGAGGACATCCTCCGCAGCTACCGGCTGCACGCCAACGCGTACGTGACCAAGCCGGTCGACCTCGACCAGTTCATCGCCGCCGTCCGCCAGATCGACGACTTCTTCGTCCAGGTGGTCCGCCTGCCCCGGCGTAGGTGAGCCCGGAACGCGAAACACCCCCCGACCGGCCCGGTCGGGGGGTGTTCTGTTTCGCTGGGCTCAGCTCAGCTCAGCTCTGCTCAGCTCGCGGC
>NZ_WWKH01000027.1:0-537 GCF_009865595.1 Streptomyces sp. SID1328
GGCGGCCCGCGCGGGCTGCCCGGAGGTGGCGGAGACGGCGACCATCGGGGCGTCCGGCGAGGTGGCCGTGCGCACGTTCTTGGCCAGGGTGCTCACCGGCACCCCGGCCCGCGCCTGCGCCTCGGCGAGCACGGCGGGCTGGGTGGCGACCCTGCCGTACGCCTGCGCGAAGCCGAGTGCGGTGGAGGTGTCCGAGCGCTCGGCGGGGACGGCGATGACATAGCTGGTCGCCGTGTAGGCGGGGGCCTTGAGCAGGCCGTACCCGCCGCCGATCAGCCCGCCCGCGACGACCCCGGCGGCCACCAGCGACCAGGGCGGCAGGGAACGGGAGCCCGGCAGGCGGCCGGTGCGACGGCGCCGGGTGGGATTGTCGGTCATGAGGGGCTGCCTCCGTGAGGGTGTCGGGGCGAGGGGACCGTACGGGTGAGCGCCGAGGTGTAGACGTCCATCAGCCGGGCGGCGCTGCGGGTGATGCAGTAGTGACGGGCCGCCTCCGGGACGGTGCGCGGACCCGGCCCGGCGGCGCGGACCCCGGCG
>NZ_WWKH01000249.1:0-2703 GCF_009865595.1 Streptomyces sp. SID1328
CTGTCACGCCAGCATTTCGAACGCATGACGAAATTTCGAACACCGAGGGGTGGACGGGCGTGCGTATCACCGGAATCAGCACCCATGTGGTCGGCACACCGTGGCGGAACCTGACCTATGTGCAGGTCCACACGGACGAAGGGCTCACCGGCGTCGGGGAGACCCGCATGCTGGGTCACACCGACGCCCTGCTCGGCTACTTGCGGGAGGCCGAGGCCAACCACATCGCGGGCTCCGACCCGTTCGCCGTGGAGGACCTGGTCCGCCGGATGAAGTACGGCGACTTCGGCCGGGCCGGCGAGATCGTGATGTCCGGGATCGCGGTGGTCGAGATGGCCTGCTGGGACATCAAGGGCAAGGCGCTCGGCGTACCGGTGTGGCAGTTGCTCGGCGGAAAGGTCACCGACCGCGTCAAGGCGTACGCCAACGGCTGGTACACCACCGAGCGCACGCCGGAGGCGTACCACGAGGCGGCCCGCGCGGTCGTGGCGCGGGGCTACCGGGCCCTGAAGATCGACCCGTTCGGCAACGGCCACTTCGAACTGGACCATGAGCGCACCCGGTACGCCGTCTCCCTGATCGAGGCCGTACGGGACGCGATCGGCCCGGACACCGAGCTGATGCTGGAGATGCACGGCCGCTTCTCCCCCGCCACCGCGATCCGCCTCGCCCGCGAACTGGCGCCCTTCGACCCTGCCTGGCTGGAGGAGCCGGTGCCGCCGGAGAACCTGAAGGCGCTGCAGAAGGTGGCCGCCAAGGTGGACATCCCGGTCGCCACCGGGGAGCGGATGCACGACCGGATCGAGTTCCGGGAGCTGTTCGAGAGCCAGTCGGCGGACATCCTCCAGCCGGACGTCGGCCACATCGGCGGCATCGGGGAGACCCGCAAGCTGGCCGCGACCGCCGAGACCCACTACGTGCTGCTCGCCCCGCACAACGTGGGCGGGTCGGTCCTCACCGCCGCCTCGCTCCAAGTCGGCTTCAGCACACCGAACTTCAAGATCCTGGAGCACTTCAACGACTTCGCGGACGCGGAGATCAAGACGGTGGTGAAGGGCGCGCCCGAGGTGGTCGACGGCTACTTCCACCTCTCCGACGCCCCCGGCCTCGGCGTCGAGCTGGACACCGACGCGGCGGCCGAATTCCCGCAGCAGCAGGCCCGGTTCGACCTATGGGCCGAGGGCTGGGAGCGCCGCAGGCCGAAGGGGACGAAGTGAGCGTCCAGGTGGTGGTCGAGGCGCCGGGCACGCACCGGCTGGAGCCGCACACACCCCGTACGCCCGGCCCCGGCGAGGCGCTGGTCACCGTGCACGCGGTGGGGATCTGTGGCAGCGACCGCGAGCTGTACCGGGGCAACCGGGCCGCGCCGTACGTGCGTTACCCGGTGGTGCCCGGCCACGAGTGGTCCGGCACGGTACGGGAGGTGGGCGCCGGGGTGCCGGAGCGCCTGGCCGGCCGCAAGGTGGTCGGCGAGGGCTTCCGCAACTGCCAGGTGTGCGCCCGCTGTCACGCCGGCGAGACCACGCTCTGCGAGGCGGGGTACGAGGAGACCGGCTTCACCCGCCCCGGCGCGATGGCCCCCACCCTCACGCTGCCCGCCCGGCTGCTGCACCCCCTGCCCGACGACGCCGACCTCACCGCGGCCGCCCTGCTGGAGCCCGCCGCCTGTGTCGCGGCCGCCGCCCTCCTCGCCGACGCCCGGCCCGGCGAGCGGGTCGCGGTGGTCGGCACGGGGACGCTCGGCATGCTCGCGGTGCGGTTCCTCGCGGCGGTCTCCCCCGCCGAGCTGCTGATGGTGGGCCTGGACCGGGAACGCGAGGCGTTGGCGAAGGAGTTCGGCGCCACCGGCTTCGCCGTGAGCGGCCCGGACCTGCCCGGCGGTTACGACGTGGTGATCGAGGCCGCGGGCTCCGCCGAGGCGGCGGTCACGGCCGCCGCACTGCTCCGGCGGGGCGGACGCCTGGTGCTCACCGGCATCCCCGCACCGGGCGCGGCGGGCCTGGACCCGGCCGGCCTCGTCCTGCGGCGGCTGGAGGTGCGGACCGTCTTCGGGGCACCCCCGGCCGCCTGGGCGCACGCGGTCCGGCTGTTCGGCGCCGGGCTGCTGGATCCCCTGCCCCTGGTGTCGCACCGGCTGCCGCTGACCGAGTTCGCGCGGGCGGTCGAAGCCGAGGGGCCCGGAAAGGTGCTGCTGCTGCCCTGACCCGGGCGTACGCGCTCCCCTGGGGGCTCGTTCGCCCGAAGATCCGAACCTTGTCCGGCATACCGAACACGAAAGGCAGCCCGTGACCGACCTTTCCGCCCCGGCAGTCCGCCGGCCCGGTGAGCAGGCGCTCGCCGCTCTGGGGCTGGCCGCGCCCGCCCCCGACCCCGCCGACGCCTCCCCGCACCGCTTCCCGGACGGCGGGAGCTGGCGTACCGAGATCCCCTCGTGCGAGGGGCCCGAGGCGCTGGCCGTCGTGCTGGCCGAGGCGGCACGGCTGGACGTGCCGGTGCACCGGGTCAGCCAGGGCAGCGGCGTCTGGATGCTCACGGACGCCGAGATCACCGAGATGGCCGGGGCGACCCGCGAACGCGGCATCGAGCTGTGCCTGTTCACCGGGCCGCGCGGCACCTGGGACACCGGCGGCGCGGTGCGCTCCGACTCACGCGGCGGCGGCCCGCGCGCCCGGGGCCACGACGCGGTGGCCGGCTGTGTCGAGG
>NZ_WWKH01000250.1:0-2577 GCF_009865595.1 Streptomyces sp. SID1328
GGTGTCTCCACGCGCTCGGAGAGGGCCGCGCCCCCTCGGTCCAGCAGCCGCCGCACCACCGCGGCCACCGCCCGCACCGCCTCCGGGTCGGTGCGCGGGGTGTGCCGGGCCGGCAGCTCCAGCAGACCCCAGCCGGACTCCGCCGCCTCGTCGATCACCCGGTCCGGCCCCGAACCGTCCGACGGCACCGCGAAGGCGAGCCGCCGCTCCCCGTGCCCGGTCCCGCTGCGGAACGGCGTGTACGGATAGAACGCGGCCGACACCAGCGGCGCCGCCGACGCGGGCAGCCGCCAGGACACCGGGAGCCGGTGCTGCGGGAGGCCGGGGTTGTGTGCCAGCAGCGTGGTCACCGCCGAGGCGGACGGGTCGTAGGACAGGCCCGCCCACTGGTCGCCGCCCACCGTGGAGAACGGGTCCAGCTGGCCGGGGTCGCCCACGAACAGCGCCCGCTCGAACAGCCCGGCCACGGCCAGCAGCGAGTCCGAGCGCATCTGGTACGCCTCGTCCACGATCGCGTGCCGCCACGGCTCGTCCACCTTGACGTGCGCCCACTTGGCGGCCGTGGAGAGCACCACCGGGAGCCCGCCCAGATCGCCCGCCTTGGCGGAGGTACGGACGTTCGGCAGCGCGTCCAGCGCCTTGTCGTAGGCGTCGGTGTCGCTGCTGTGCAGGCGGCCCACCGGCAGGTCGGGGTCCTTCTCGGCGAGGCGCAGCACCAGGTCGTCCACCTGGGCGTTGGTCTGCGCCACCACCATCAGCGGGCGGCCCGCCCCGGCCAGCTCCAGCGCGGCCCGGACCACCAGCGTCGACTTGCCGGCGCCGGGCGGGGAGTCGACCACCACACCGCGCTCCGTGCCGTGCAGGGTGTCGGCGAGGATCGCGTCCGTGGCGCGCGTGGCGGCGGCTCCGGGGTCGAAGTCCACGGTCGTCACAGCACGTCCTCCTCGGTCACCGCGTCCGGGATCTCCGGCACGGGCTCACCGGGCGGCCCGCCGTGCGTCCACGGGGTCTGCTCCGGGTCGGGCAGCTTGGCGCCGCCACGCTGCTCGTGCTCGAAGAGGGTGAAGCACACCGCGTCGCCCTTCTCCGGCACCGAACCGGCCTCCGGCTCCTTGCCCCGGCCCATCTTGTCCGTGATCCGCAGCACCAGCACGCCGTCCTCCGGCGCGCCCTCGTACCCGGCGAACTCCGCGGTCTGCGCCTTGCCGTTCAGCGAGCGGTACACCTTGGCGCGCTCGCCCAGATGCGGACGGTCCTCGGTGCGCACGGTCACCAGCGGACGCGGGCTCGGCCGCTTGCCCTCGCTGTACGCCATGACCACCTCGGTCACCTCGCCCGCGAACGCCTCCCCGGCCAGCCGCCGGGCCGCCATCACCAGCGGGTCGTCGAGCGCCTCCTGCGCCTCCAGCCGGGCCTGCTCGCGCTCGCGGCCGGCCAGCTTGCTGGCGGCGGTCACCGCGTCGTCCCGGCGCGGCTGCGGGGGTTCGCCCGCCGTGATCCGGTCCCGGTGCGCGGTGAACGACCAGCGGTCCCGCGTCCACCGCTCCTCGACATGCCCGCCCTCGGGGAGCGTCCGCAGCAGGTCGAGCCCCCGCCAGACCGCGTCCCAGGTCGGCCGGGTACGGCTCTCGACCAGGTCGCGGATCTCCCGCTCGGCAGCGGTGAGGGCGGTCAGCAGGTCCTCGGCCCTCAGGGGGTCCTCGGCGGCGGCCAGCGCGGTGCGCGCCCGGTCGTACCGCTCGATGGCCGGGGCCAGTAGTTTGTTGTCGAACGCCGGGTCGGTGGCCGGGCCCGCCGGGGGACACAGCAACTGGCCCGCCGCGTCCCGCGCCCGCTCCGCCCGCGCGGCCGCCTCGGCGCCGGACTCGCCCTCGGGCGGGTCGATCCAGGCCAGCAGGGCGCCCAGATGCTGGTCCTCCACCATGGACTGACCCGTGGCCCAGTGCCGGGACAGCGCGTCGGTCAGCGCCAGCAGCAGCGAGGAGCCCGGCACGCGGGAGCGCTCGCCGTAGTGCGTGAGCCAGCGGCCCAGCAACGGCACGCGCGGCGGCGCCGGATACGGCGTCTCCGGCTCCTGCTCGGCCGTACGCCGGAACCGCATGGAGCGGCCCAGCAGCCGGACGAGGTCCAGACCCGCGCGGCTCGGCACCACGATCTGGGGCGCGTCCACACAGAGGTCCACCTCGACCTTGACGCGCTTGCCGGTCTCCGGGTCGGTCTCGGTGCGCTCGGCCGTCTCCACCGCCTCGGCGCAGGAGTCCAGGTGCGGCAGCACGATGTCGGCCAGCTCGGCGAGGAACGCGAAGCGCTGGTCGCGGTCGCGGGGCTGCGGCACGACCAGCAGCCGGGGCGCGTCCCGGTCGGTGCCGACCAGCGCGCCCAGCGGGGCGCCCGTCTCACCGGCGGTGGTCAGCGGGACGAACACCAGCGGACGGTCGGACAGATGACGGTGCCGTACGGTCGCGGCGGGCTGGGCGCGGCCGGTGGCGACCGCCTCCAGGCGGGCCAGGGTGGCGATCAGGGACACGGCACGGCCTCCCGGTCCGCCGCCTCGGCGAGCGCCTCGGCCCGCAGGGC
>NZ_WWKH01000251.1:0-3276 GCF_009865595.1 Streptomyces sp. SID1328
GCGTGCCGGTCGACCACCGCCGTGACCAGGGACCAGCCCCGCCCGCCCGCCCGGCCGGAGTGCGGACCCCGGGGCCAGAACATCGCGCACGGGCCGAGGAGTACGGCGGCCGGGACGAAGGTCAGCGCGGCCGGCACGCAGCAGGCCATCGCCACGGCACCGGCGAGCGCCAGGGAGTGGTTGGCGGGGAGGGCGCTGAGGAGGAGGGCGACCATGGCGCAGGCCACCGTCGCCGCGCTCGCCGCGATGGGCGCCCAACTCGCCCGCCACGCCGTCCGCATGGCCGCCGAAGCCGACATCTCCGGGGCGTGCTCGTGGTACCGCGCCAGCAGGAGCAGGCCGTAGTCCGTGGTCGCTCCGATGACCAGTACGGAGAGGATGCCCTGCCCCTGCCCGTCGACCGTCAGCACGCCCCGGCTCCGCAGCGCGTAGAGCACCGCACTGCACAGGGTCAGCGCGAGGACCCCGGACGCGGCCACCACGAGGGGCAGCAGGATGCTCCGGTGGACGAGGAACAGGATCGCGGCGACGGCGGCCAGCGCGATGACCAGCAGTTTGCCGTCGATGCCCGCGAAGGAGGTCTCCAGGTCGGCTTGCCCTGCCGCCGGTCCCGCCAGCCGGACCCTGCTGTCCGGCAGTGAGGCGGCGGCCTTCCGGACGCGCTCCAGGGAGGGGCCGAGCCCTGCGTCGTCCGCGGCGGTGAGGGCGACGACGCAGACGAGGGAACGGCCGTCGGCCGAGGAGGTCACGGCGCCGGGGGAACCGACCGGGCGGGGCAGCCCGGCGAGGACCCGCTGTGCCGCCTTCGTGCTGAGCCGCTTGGCCGAGGTGGCCTCCCAGACGATCACGACCGGTGGGCCCCCGGTCGGCCCGCCGGCCTCCTTGGCCACCCGGCTCGACTCCGCCGACGCGGGCAGCGTCATCGCCGGCCGCCGTGCCGCCTCCGACGCCAGCCGGCCGGGAAAGGCGGCCGTGCACACCGCCACCACCAGCCACGCGACCACGACGAACACCGGAAACCGCGCCACCACGAACTGCCGGCCGAACAAATGCACTACCTCACCTCACGTGTGGGGACGGTTCCGACGCCCGCGCTCCGGCACGGCACCGCCCGAATCCATGGATGCTCGACTCGTTCGCGGGTGATCCGGTGCCGCCACCCCGAAGGGATCGGTGAAAGGGCCCCGATTACCTCCATCGGCCGAGCGTGGGCGCCCATCGCGGCCGGTACGCGACGAGTGCGACGATGAGCGCTCTCGGCTCCTGACTGCGGAGGACGGCGGGCATGACGAGCAGTGCGCTCCTGGTGATGGACGTCCAGCGGGACGTGGTGGCCCTCGCCGACGACGGCTCCGGCTATCTGCCACGCCTGCGCGGGGCGATCGACGGTGCGCGGGCCTGTGGCATTCCCGTGATCTACGTCGTGATGGGGGTGCGGCCCGGCGATCCCGAGGTCGGCCCGCGCAGCAAGGTGATGGCCCACGTCCTGCGCGCCGGGCTGTTCACCGAGGGGGCTCCTGGCTCCGGGATCCATCCCGGCATCGCACCCCGGCAAGGGGATGTCGTGGTCACCAA
This sequence comes from Streptomyces sp. SID1328, assembly GCF_009865595.1. Classification (NCBI taxonomy): domain Bacteria; kingdom Bacillati; phylum Actinomycetota; class Actinomycetes; order Kitasatosporales; family Streptomycetaceae; genus Streptomyces; species Streptomyces sp. SID1328. Next base: position 1,576 of record NZ_WWKH01000251.1, read on the forward strand.
GCGACGGGGGAGCGCGTTCTCGGGGAGCGACCTCGATCTGGTCCTCAGGGCTCGGGGTGTCGACAGTCTCGTACTCTCCGGCATCGCCACCAGCGCCGTGGTGCTGTCCACCCTGTGGCACGCGGTGGACCTGGACCTCGGCGTGACCGTCCTGGCGGACGGCTGTCTCGACACCGATCCCGAGGTCCACCGGATGCTCGTCGAGCGGTTGTTCCCGCAGTGGGCGGACGTGGTCACCATCGAGGACTGGCTCAGCGCGATCGGAGCGCCCCGCCCCTTGTCCTGAACATGGAGGTCTGGTTTCGTACCGCATGATCATTCAGACCTGAGGAGAGCGGGCGGCGTGGAGACGAACAGCGGGGACGCCCTGCCGGAAGGACTCGGCCGGGCGATACGGGAGACGGCCCGGGCCATCGCCGCGCTGCTGGACGGCGCGACGGACCCGGCCGCGCCCGTACCGGGGCTGGAGTGGACCGTCGGGGAGACCGCGGCCCATCTGGCCCTGGCAGGCGGCCTGATGGCCGATCTCGCCGCTGGTCAGGACCGTCCCTACGGCGACGGCACTCCGCAGAGCCTCGCCGCGGCCAACGCGCGCAGCCTCACCGAGTTCCCGGAGCGTGGGGCGGAACCGCTGGCCGCGATGATCGTGGAGCAGGCGGAGGCGTTCCTGGCGGCGGTGGAAGGGACCGACCCGGACCGGAAGCTCGTGACCCCGCTGGGCCCCATGACCAAGGACGTGCTCGCCTCGTACCTCCTGACCCACATGCTGGGGCACGGCTGGGACCTCGCGCGCGGGGTGGGCCGGCCGCACATGATCGACCGGACGCGGGTGGGGCTGTGCCTGCCGTTCCTGAAGACGGCGATGCCGCGTGTGGCGGTCGCACCGGCCGGGCTGACGGCCCGTTACACCCTGCGGGTGCGGGGCGGCGAGACCTTCGGGGTCACCTTCGCCGAGGGGGCCGTCCAGGTGCTCCCCGGCCCGCCGGAGCGCTCCGAGTGCACCATCCTCACCGAGCCGGTCACCTTCCTCCTCATCGCGCTGGGCCGCGTGGGCCCCTGGCAGGCCATGGCGCGCGCCGGCGTACTCGCGTGGGGCCGCAAGCCCTGGCTCGCGCCCCGCTTCCCCTCGCTGTTCAAGGCGCCCTGATTCAGGGGGTAATCGACGGGTAGCCGTAGCCGTAGCCGGGAACGACGCACGCACCAACCGCAGGAGGCTTCCCATGAGCAAGTTCGGGGATCTGGCGAACAAGGCCAAGGACCTGGCCAAGGGCCACCCTGACCAGGCCGACAAGGGCGTGGAGAGTGTCGAACGGCTGATCGACGAGCGCACGGGCAACAAGTACGACGCCCAGACCGACAAGGCCGCCGATGCCATCCGCCGCTCCTACGGCGGCAGCGAGACCCCGAGGGGCCCGCAGGACACCCCGGAACGCTGACGGCCCTGCGGGGCGGTACGGAAACACGGAGGGCGGGAGACGCGACGCGCGTCTCCCGCCCTCTGCGTGCTCGCCCCCGACTCCCCGGATGGTGACAATCGGCCGCATGGCCGAAGAACCGCCCGAGAAGACGCCCGACGGGCACTTCGTCGTCATCAACGGCCGACGCCGGCGGGCGAGTGACCCCGACATCCCGGCGGACGTCGCCGCGCGACTGCGGCGGCATCTCATGGCCGGGCGGCGGGGCGTGCGGGACGCCGAAGAC
>NZ_WWKH01000252.1:0-4353 GCF_009865595.1 Streptomyces sp. SID1328
GGCGCGGCATGCGGCTCGGCCCGGTCGTCGCCGCTCCGCACCGCTGGGCGATCCTCGTGAAGCCCTATTCCATGGAGCAGTTGGGCGAACTTCTGTACGCCAAGGACTTCGTCCCCGGCTCGCTCCGCTTCCACGGCGAGGGTGGCTACCTCGCCCTCCCGCCCTCCACCACCGGCCAGGGCGAGGTCCACTGGGAGCGTGCCCCGCTGCCCGGCTCCGCCTCCCCGTGGCTGCCCGACGTGGAGGCCGTGGTGGACGCGGTGGTCGAGGCCCTCACTCGTACGGGTGTGAGCGCGCCCGAGTTGTAGGGGTGTCGGGGGCGCGCGGGGCCTTGGGGCCGCGCGCGCTCGTTATCTTCCGCCCATGCTGCGAAACCACCGGTCCCGCGCGGGCGGGCCGGGAGCCGGTCCGCTCCGCACCTCCGCCCTGGCGGGCCTCGTCGCGGCGGCGCTGCTGCTGTCGCTGGGCGGGGCGTCGGCGGAACAGAGGGTGGACGGGGGCGGACGTGCGGCTTCGGCTTCGGTGCCCTCGTCCCCGGACCGGATCACCCTCACCCGCTGCGGACCCGAACTGGCCTCGCCCGACGGGCTGGAGGCGCAGACCTGTGTCATGACGCGGGGCGGCGACACCTGGGCGCGGGTGTACTACCGCAACACCACCGGCGATGCCCTGGACGCCGACCTGAGCCTGCTGGGCCCGGACGGCCGGGCGGTGCGTACGACGTGTGTCACCGGCGCGGACGACGCGCCCGCCACCTGTGAGACCCCGCGCGAGCGGACGTGGGGCGCGGGGGCCGCGTACACGGCCGTCTCCGAGTTCGCGCGCGGCGCCGAGGAACCGCTGCTGCTCCGCTCCACCAGCAACTCCGTTGACATGAACGGAAGTTGAAGGACGGCCTCGGCTGACCCGGCCGGGCGCGGGCATGGAAAGGCCCGGTTGCTGGCGACGGGGGATGCACCAGCAACCGGGCTACTGGAACGGTAACAAGAGATCGGCGGTTCGCAAATTCGGTCCGGCTCATTCGGACACCGATTCGCTTGTCACACCGAGGAGTTGTGACAGGAGTCACCCGTTCCTGACAGGAGTCACCCGTTCTCCGTGGTCCCGGCCCTGTCGGGGGTCAGCTCAGGGTGACCTGCCGGTTGGTGAGGCCGCCGCGTGCCCGGCGCTCCTCCGGGGTGAGCGGCTCGGTCACCGCGAGGGCCGTGGCCAGCCGCTCGGCGAACTCGGCGGCCGGCTTCTCGATCTCCTCGGCGCCGACCCCGCTCGGCAGGTCCCACACCGGCACGGTCAGCCCGTGCGCGCGGAACGAGCCGACCAGGCGGGTGCCCTCACCCAGGCTGGACGTGCCCGCCACGTGCAGCCGGGCCAGCGCGTCCAGCAGGTGCTCCTCCTCGTGCGGCATGACCCAGCGCAGGTGGTTCTTCTCCGGGGTCTCGCACCAGTACGCGGCGTCCACCCCGGCCAGCTTGACCGTGGGGATCGCGGCGGAATTGGCCCGCTCCAGGGAGGCGGCCACCTCGGGCGTCGCGTTCTCCGCGTCCGGCACCCAGAACTCGAACCCGCTGTGCACGACCGGCTCGAAGGGACCGTCGGCAGCCAGCAGGTCCTGGAGGCGGGGTGCGTCGGAAGGGGCGCGGCGGCCCTCCACCGGGGTGCCCGGCTCGGCCACCAGGGCCCGCTGGAGGGTGTCGGCCAGGTCGCGGCTGATGTCACCGGAGGCGGTGTCGTTCTGCAGGCCCAGCAGCACCGAGCCGTCGTCGCGGCGCAGCGCGGGCCACGCCATGGGCAGCACGGTGGCCAGCGTGACCGAGGGAACGCCCTCGGGCAGGCCGTCCTTCAGGGTGAGGCCGACGGTCGCGGCCGGGACCAGCTCGCGCAGCGCCACCCAGTCGCACTCGCCCGGCAGGCCCTCGAAGGGGCGCTGCACCAGCTCGGTCACCGCGTGCGCGGCCGCGCGGCCGTGGCACGCCTTGTAGCGGCGGCCGCTGCCGCAGGGGCACGCCTCGCGGGCACCGACGACCGGAACCTCGCCCCCGGCCCCGTGCGGCTGCGGGCGGCTGCCCTTGGTCTGGGGTCGCTTCTTGGCCATCGTGGCTGTCTCCCGGTAACGGCTGGTCTCGTACGGGCGGGAGCCTAGCCGTTCGGGCCGCGGGCCACGGGTACCTGTGGACGACGCGGGCGGGGGTGGGCAGTGCCTGTGGACAACCGCCTCTTCCGGTAAGCCCGTTCAGTCGAGGCTCTCGAACGCGTCCGTGAAGCCGAGTTCGGCCAGCGCGGTGACCCGCGCGGGGGTGGTGACGCGCGTAGCGAAAGATTCGAGCGGGGCGCCGGCATCGGGATCGTGCACGTCCGCGTGGACCACCACCCAGACCGTCACCTCGCCCGGAACGTCGTCCCGTACGCCCCAGTCGTCGGCGAGCGCGTCGATGATGCTCAGGCCCCGGCCGCCGTGCGCGGTGACCGAGGGGGTGGCCGGGGCGGGGCGGGTCGGGCCGCCGCCGTCGGTGACCTCCACGATGAGCCGTCCGCGCGGGTCGATCCGCCAGTCCGCGCGCACCGCGCCGTCCCCGGCCCGGGCGCCGCCCAGTGGGCGTCCGTGCCGGTACGCGTTGCTCAGCAGCTCCGACAGAATCAGCACGGCGTCGTCCACGACCGGTTCCGGGACCCCGCCGCCGCGCAGTTGCGCACGCATCCGGTGCCTCGCCATCCCCACGCCGGCAGGGCCATGAGGTACGGCCATGCTCGACGACGCGGGCACTTCCTGTGCCACCACCAACGCCACCCCCGAGACCTCCTTCGCCCCACGCCACGGTGTGGATGCCCCATTGGCCTGAACCGGAAACCGGCCAGTCTCGTTCCGGCGACGCATTCGCAGTCCCGGTGCGGGAGGCGAACGCGCCGGAGCACTCCCCGGGTCCGGGGGAGGGGTCAGCGGCCGAGGCGGCCGAGCACCTCGCGCGGGCGGTTGGTGATGATGGCGTCGACGCCGAGTTCCACACAGAGGTCCACGTCGGCGGGCTCGTTCACCGTCCACACGTGCACCTGGTGACCTGCCTCCTTGAGCCGTCGTACGTACGCCGGGTGGCTGCGGGCGATGCGGATGGAGGGGCCCGCGATGGTGACGCCCTCGGGGAGGCGTCCGTCGCGCAGGCGCGGGGTGGCGAACTGGGCGAGCAGCACCAGGGGCAGGGCCGGGGCTGCGGCGTGCACCCGGTGCAGGGAGCGGGCGGAGAAGCTCATCACGCGCACCGGGGAGGCTTCGGGGGAGGCGGGGGCGTGCAGCCCGTACCGGCGCAGCAGGGCGAGCAGGCGTTCCTCGACCTGGCCGGCCCACCGGGTGGGGTGCTTGGTCTCGATGGCCAGCTCGACCCGGCGCCCCGCGTCGGCGACGAGTTGGAGCAGGCGCTCCAGGGTCAGGACCGAGGTCTCCTCGCGGTCCTCGGGCCGGTGCTCCCAGTCGGGCTCCTCGTCCCGGCCCGCACGGCCCTTCCAGGAGCCGAAGTCGAGGGCCGAGAGGTCGGACAGCTCCAGGGCGGAGACCGCGCCCCGGCCGTTGGAGGTGCGGTTCACCCGGCGGTCGTGGACACAGACCAGGTGTCCGTCGGCGGTGAGCCGTACATCGCACTCCAGGGCGTCCGCGCCGTCCTCGATCGCCTTGCGGTAGGCGGCGAGGGTGTGTTCGGGCGCGTCCTCGGAGGCTCCACGGTGGGCGACGACCTGGATCGTGTGGTGTGGTGCGTGGGTCACCGCGTCATGGTGCCATCGACCGGGGGTGGTGCGGGGGGCGCGAGCGGGCAGGCGACCAGGAGAAGTGCGCCACTGAGCAGGCCTCCGTGCATACTTATCTCACTTATGCCCGAGAAGTCTTATGTAAAGGGTCCCCGCGGACCCACAGGGACCGCTTACGGTGCCCTGACGGCCCGTGGGAAAAGCTGAGCGCGTACAACAGGAACAGGTACGGGACCATGTGCGGCCTTGTCGCGCCGGTCCGCGCGTCTTGGGCGACGGGCGTGCGCACGGCCACGGGCATGACCGACCATGGACCGGCGCGACCGTACGCGACCCGTATACGACGGGGCGCGGCCGGTGGGCGACTGAGCATGATCGAGTTCGACCGAGCGCGACCGACGACAACAGCCGTGGATCGAGGAGAGAAGAGCTGTGAGCACCGAGAACGAGGGCAACGCGGTACCCCCGGCCCCGTCCGCACCTCCTGTGCCGGTGGCATCTCCCGCTCCCCCGCAGGGTGACGCGGGTGCGACGGCTCAGCTTCCGCCGGTGCCTTCGGGCCCGCCCGAGCAGCACCCGTACGGGCCCGGCCCCACCCAGTCCTACGGCGCCCCCGAGGGC
>NZ_WWKH01000253.1:0-2152 GCF_009865595.1 Streptomyces sp. SID1328
ATCGCCGCCTGCCCGGCCGAGTTGGCGCCGCCCACGATGAACACGTCGTGCCCCTGGCAGGACGGCGCCTCGGTCAGCGCCGACCCGTAGAACACCCCGCAGCCGGTCAGCCCGGCGCAGCCCTCGGCGGTCAGCCGCCGGTACTGCACCCCGGTCGCCAGGATCACACTGTGCGCGCCGATCGCGGAGCCGTCGGCGAACCGGACGATCCGTGCCGCGCCGTTGACCTCGAGTCCCGTCACCTCGCGCGCGGTGAGGATCTCCGCGCCGAACCGGGTCGCCTGGCGGCGGGCGCGTTCGGTGAGCTGGGCGCCGGAGACGCCGTCGGGGAAGCCGAGGTAGTTCTCGATGCGGGAGCTCTGCCCGGCCTGGCCGCCCGTCGCCGAACGCTCCAGCAGCACCGTGCGCAGCCCCTCCGACGCCCCGTACACCGCCGAGCCGAGCCCGGCCGGGCCGCCGCCGATCACCACCAGGTCGTAGAAGTCGGCCGTCGGCGTCGTCGCCAGGCCGACCCGCGCGGCCAGCTCCGGGGCCTCGGGCTCGACCAGCACCCCGCCGTCCGGGGTGATCACCAGCGGCAGCCGCAGTCCGTCCTGCCCGGCCGCCGCCAGCAGCCGCCGCCCCTCGGTGTCCTCCACCGAGTACCAGCGGTAGGGCACCTGGTTGCGGGCCAGGAACTCCCGTACCTCCGAGGACCGCGCCGACCAGCGGTGGCCCACCACCTTCATGAACGGCACCGGCCGGTGGTCCCCGGCCCGCCAGGCGGCCAGCAGGTCGTCCACCACCGGGTACAGCTTCTCCTCCGGCGGCTCCCAGGGCTTGAGCAGATAGTGGTCCAGGTCCACCACGTTGATAGCGTCGATGGCCGCCCCGGTGTCCGCGTACGCGGTCAGCAGCACCCGCCGCGCGCCCGGATAGACATCCATCGCGCGCTCCAGGAACTCGATGCCGTTCATCACCGGCATCCGGTAGTCCGCCAGCAGCACCGCCACGGAGTCGCCGCGCAGCTTCAGCTCGCGCAGCGCCTCCAGCGCGGACGGTCCGGACTCCGCGCGCACCACGCGGTACGACGCGCCGTAGCGGCGCCGCAGATCGCGGGCGACCGCGCGGGACACGCCCGGATCGTCGTCCACGGTCAGCAGGACGGTCCGGGCGGCGTCGGTCGGCTCTGCCATGCGTTCTCACCCCGGCGGTCGGGCGCACGGAACGGTCTCGCCCATCGTATGTGCGTTTCCCCCGGTTCGCCCCGGTGTGCTCCGGGAGCCGGGTGGCGGAGGGACCCGCCCGCTGTGGCAGGGTCATGGCGAGGACGGAACAGGCCGGACGACGAGGAGGCCCAACGCATGACACGCCCGATCACGGCAGGGGTGGACGGTACCGAGGAGAGCCTGGCCGCGCTGGACTGGGCGGCCCGCGAGGCCGTGCGCCGGGGGCTGCCGCTGCGTGTGGTGCACGCCTGGGAGGAGATCGGGGAACTGCCCGCCGACCGGGACACCCAGCGGGCCTGGGTCGAGGAGGGCATCGGCCGCGCCGTCGGCTCCCTCGCCGAACGGCACCCCGGCCTGGACGCGACCGTGGAGCTGACCGAGGACGACGCGGTGGACGCGCTCCTCGCGGCCGGCGCGGACGCCGAGGCGCTGGTCCTCGGCACCCGCGGGCACGGCGCGGTGGTCGGCTTCCTGCTCGGCTCGGTCGGCCTCCGGGTCGTCGCGGAGACCGCCCGGCCGGTGATCCTGGTGCGCGCCGGGGACCGCCCGGAGGCCGAGTCCGCCGGACGGGAGATCGTCGTCGGCCAGCACGGCACCCCGGAGGACAGCGCCGCCGCGCTGCGCTTCGCCTTCGAGACGGCGGCCGCCCGCGGCGCGACCCTCCGCGCGGTGCGCGCCTGGACCCTGCCGCCCGTCTTCGCCTACAGCCCCGGCTCGCTCAAGCTGCTGGACGAGGCGGGCGGCCTCGAACCGTACGAGAAGCGGGCGCTGGCCGACGCGCTGCGGCCCTGGCGGGAGCGGTTCCCCGGCGTGAGCGTCGCCGAGCACGTCGAGATGGGCAGCGCCGGACAGGTGCTGGTCTCCCAGGCCACGCGGGCCCAGCTTCTCGTGGTGGGCCGCCGGGCGCGCCGTACGGCGGTCGGGGCCCGGGTCGGCTCGGTCGC
>NZ_WWKH01000254.1:0-1807 GCF_009865595.1 Streptomyces sp. SID1328
CCGCCTCGGCGTCCCGCCAGTGGATCTCCGCCGAACTGGCCCAGCGCGCCGAGGCGGTCGCCGAACGCGGCCGCGCCGAGGGCGACGCCTGGCTCGCCGGTCTCTGGACCCGCACCGCCTTCCTGGCCTGGGGTGCCGTGGTGATCCTGCTGCTCGCCCAGGCCCTCACCGCCATCGGCGCGGGCTGGAGCAGCGCCCGCACCGCCGGACTGCTCGCCGCGGTGGCCGTCGCGGGCGCGCTGACCCTCGCCGGCTTCTTCCACCGGGCGCGCGGCGGGGCGCTGGCCCCGATGATCGGCGAGGACAACCGGATGTCCACCTCCCGCACGGTCGCCGCCTGCTGGGTGCTGTTCGTCGCCTACGCCGTCCTGCTGCTCGCGGGCCGCCTCGCCGCCGCCTCCGACCCGGCCGAACGCGACTCCCTCCTCGCCGGCCTCGACCTCGCGCGCGGCGCCGGTGTGGTGACCGTCCTCGCCGTGGTGTGCGGCATCGCCGTCCTGGTACGCCGGGTGGTCGGCCTGCGGGTCCTCGGCCAGCGGCTCCAGAAGGTCCCGGCGCACCGGCCGCGCGCCGCCGACCTGCTCACCGACGACGCGGGCCGGGGTGCCTTCGCCGACATCCAGTACGTCGTCATCAGCGCCGTCGCCCTGGTCTTCGCCGCCGTCCGCCTCGGCCGCCGCCCCGATCAGCTCCCCGACCTGCCCTGGGGGCTGGCTGTGCTGGTGCTCATCTCGGCGGCCACCTACCTGGCGGGCAAGTACGCCGAGGGCGGCCGTCCGGTGGTGCTCTCGGTGGTCCGCGCCCGCGAGCCCGGCGACCTGGACGGGCCCATCCGCACCGGGGACGACATCGAGATCCGCGGCACCGGCTTCGTCCCGCCCGGCGCCCAGGGCGCCGACCGGCTCGCCCGCATGGTCGTCCGCATCGGCGCGGTGGACGTCCACGTGCCCCTGATCCCGGTCGCCGGCGGCTTCCGCAACCCCACCGACAGCGTGCTCACCGTCCCGGTCCCGGTCGAGGTGGAGCCCGGCGCGGTGGAGGTACAGGTGGTGACGGCGGCGGGGCTGGCCACCAACCGATACCCCATCGAGGTGACGGACTGACTCCGTACGCTGCACCGATATCCGGAAAATCCTCCAGGGAGGATTGAACCGGCCCCCTTCTTCATACGTATTGTCGGGTGAGGTCCGGGACGGCGGGCGAGAGGCGGCTAGCAGTGATGACTCACGGTATGCGGACGGACACGCACACCTCCCATCTCGACGGGGAGCGTGACTGGCGGGCGACCGCCACCCGTTACGCCCTCCTTCCACTCCGGATCTTCCTCGGCGTCACCTTCGTCTACGCCGGTCTGGACAAGATCACCGACAGCGCCTTCATGAAGGCCAGTGGTGCCGGTTCGCTCGGCGACACGATGCGCGCGGTCCGGGACTCCTCCGCCATCCCTGCCCTCGTCGACCTGGCCCTCAAGAGCCCCGTCGGCTTCGGCTACGCCATCGCCTTCGGTGAGCTGGCCGTCGGCATCGGCATTCTGATCGGACTCTTCGGCCGGCTGGCCGCCCTCGGCGGTGCGCTGATCTCGCTGAGTCTGTGGCTGACGGTGAGCTGGGCCACCAGCCCGTACTACTACGGCAACGACCTCGCCTACCTGATGGCGTGGCTGCCTTTCGTCCTCGCGGGCACCCCCTACCTCTCCGTCGATGCCTCTCTGCGGGACCGGCGCCTACGCCGGTCGGGCGGATACCGCTAGGTCCTGTCTGACCATTCGCGTCGTCGCCCGAAGGGCGGCCGCGCGGCGTCAGGTGCG
>NZ_WWKH01000255.1:0-1441 GCF_009865595.1 Streptomyces sp. SID1328
CGGCCGCGTCCTTCGGCGGCGGCCAGCCGCAGCAGGCCCAGGCGTTCGGCCAGGGTGCCCCGCAGGGCGCTCCGGCGCCGCAGCAGCAGGCACCCGCCGCCGACTTCTCGCCGTTCTGGTTCGCCGTGCCGGTGACCCGTCCGCTGTTCGCGGAGGACGGCTCGCCGAGCCCGGTCGCCGAACTGGCCCCCGGCACCTGGTACCTGGCGGTCGAGCAGCGCGGTGCCGCGCTGCTCGCGCAGACCCAGGACGGCCGTCGCGGCGTCCTTCAGGACACCTCGGGCATCCAGCGCGGCTGAGGCCCGGAACCGTCGTACGCGGCCCCCCGCCCCTTCCGGGCGGGGGGCCGCGGCCGTGTCAGCCCTTGGAGAGGTCCGAGGAGGACGGCACGTGCTCCTTGACCGGTGCGCCCGCGCTCGCGCCCGCGCTCTTCACCTTGTCGATGGTGTCCTCGAACGCGCCCATCGCGTCCGTGTCGCCGCTGCGCAGCTTGGACGGCAGGTTCTTCAGGCTCTCGATGCCCGCGCTGAGCGGGGCCAGCGCCTTGGTCAGGGTGGGGTCGCCCTGCGCGTTCTCCTGGGCGGCCTTGAGCCGGTTGTAGGCGAAGGCACCGGCGAGGCCGGCCTTGACGAGGGCCACCTTGCGGCCGTCGGTGCCCTTCTGGAAGGTGCCGGCCCGCCAGGGCTTCACGATCCACTGGTAGGTGGCCCCGGCCGCGAGGCCGGCGTTGGCTACGAACCGGGTCTTGGCGAACTGCTGGCGTTCGGCGGAGGTACTGGGGCTCGGGGAGGCCGCGGCGGGGATCTTGGTGCTGGTCTTGTGGTCACTGCCGCAGGCGGCGGTACCGGCCAGCAGGGCACAGCACAGGATCAGCGCCACCCAGGTGCGGCGCAGCGGAACGGGCACGCGGTCCTCCGGACGTGATTCCCCGAGCGGGTGTCTCTGCTCCGAAGCCTTGCCCGCCCTCCCGCCCCCCGCCAGCCGGGAGGCCCGTACGGGTCGTCGGGCCCACTATTACTGGCCTGTGGCCGGTTTCAGGGGGCGTCCGGCGGCAATTCGAACACCATGTCTCGATACCACTCAGGCACCAACCAGGCCGGCCGTGTCATCGCCGTCGTAGCGGACGTGATGGCCCTCATCCTCGGTCTGTGGATCTTGATGTACCTGTTGGACGCGAACCGGGGCAACACCCTGGTCGAGTTCGTCCATGACACGGCCTCCTGGCTGGCCGGCTGGTCCCACGACCTGTTCACCTTCGACGAGGCGTGGGCCCGGGTCGTCGCCGGCTACGGACTGGCCGCCGTGGTCTACCTGTTCATCGGCCACGCCATCGCCGGCCGCATGCACCGCTGACGCCGGGCGCCGGGCCTGAGGGGCCCCGCCTGCCGCTAGGGCCTGCCCGGCGGATCAGGGGGCGGGGAAGCAGCGGTGCCGATCGACC
>NZ_WWKH01000256.1:0-3217 GCF_009865595.1 Streptomyces sp. SID1328
TCGCCGAACCCCTCACCGGCCACAACGGCCCCGTCAACGCCGTGGCCTGCACCCTCCTGGACAACACCCCCATCGCCGTCACCGGTAGCTCCGACCACACCGTCCGGCTCTGGGACCTCACCACCGGCCAACCCATCGCCGAACCCCTCACCGGCCACATCGACACAGTGACCGACGTAGTCTCAACCGTGCTGGAGGGCACACCCATCGCCGCCACCACAAGCTGGGACAACACGGTCCGTGTATGGGACTTGCGGTCGAGAAAGCTTGTGCAGAAGCTCATCGCCCCCTCCTGCCAAGGAGCGTGCTTCACGAACAACGGAAGACTCGTCGTAGGGCTGGGGCGCGATCTCGCGGTGCTCCACCGGAACCAGGCATCTCCGGGTCAGGGGTATGGCGCGCCAACTCCGCTCTCCCCGGACTGACCGCCGACGTCTGTTCGCCGCCTGACACCCACATCGCCTGCAACACGATGATGGCGCTGCACCTCACGCTGCATCGCGGCGCCCCCCGGCCTCACCCCGGTAAGCGACAGGGACAGCGTGGCCAGTCGCGGTCGGCCTCCCAGTCAGGACCCGCGGTGGTTGCAACCCACAGCCACCTGCCCAGACGACGGCGGCTTCGAGGAGATTCGGGAGGGCCCAGGCGGGAGGCTGGGCCCTCCACCGTGTGCGAGGTCGGGAGACAGCCCGCAGGGGCGTCCCCGTGCGGGTATGCGGGGTGGACGTCATTGCGGCGACCCACGGCGGACGGTGGTGACGCACACAGCACTGGGGACCCGGCCCAGGGGCCTGGAGTCCGCACTGGCAATGGCTTCCGCGAGGGTAGGTCGGGGCTCGGCCGGGAGGCCCGGCGGGCAGTGCCTGGGACGGTGGTCAGTGCCAGGCCGTGCACGCGCGCAGGCGGCCGCCCTTGGCGTCCCCGCAGGCCCGCGTCCTGTAGCCGGGGCCGTCGTACACGGAGTGGTACTGGCCCTGGGAGACGATCGCGTCGCCTTCCGCGGTGATCCGGCCCAGGGTCCGGATGTGGCCGACGTGCCGGCGTTCCAGCCAGACGTGACCACCTGTGCCGACCAGGCCCGCGGCGAACGCCCGGTCGTGGCCGCGCTGGTGGGGGATGTGCAGGTGGACCGTGACCCGCCAGGAGTTGCCCTGCTTGCCGCGGGCAACCATCAGGCACACGCGGTCATCGGACAGCCGGCAGGGCCCGCAGTCGCCCCGGTGAACGTCTGCCGCCGCCGAGGCCGGCGCCAGGCCGGGCAGGATGACGACGGCCGCAAGCATCACCGTGGCGGTGGAAGTCCTGATCGTGGTTCCCATTCCCCGCTCAACGGCCCCGGCCTGCTCGGGCAGCGGGGTCGGGGGTCACACGGCCTCGGTCACCCAGCGCGCGGCGGCTTACGGCCGGGCTGGGGGCGCATGGTGTGCGAGCGGCGGGGGTGCCTGGTCGTCGGAGACGGAGCAGCCGACAGGCGAAACGCCGAGCCGCCTTCCTCACAATGCGTAACCGTTTTCCTTACTCTGTGTATATCGACCACGGCGAACCCTGGGGCACCTGTGACACAGATCCGGATTGCCACGTTCAACCTGGAGAACCTCGACGAGACCGCGCCGACCGCGCATCCGTCACTGGCGGAACGCGTCAAGCTGATGAAGCCGCAGATCAGCCGACTGCGCGCTGATATCGCCTGCTTCCAGGAAGTCCACGGTCAGGAGCGCCCGGGCCAGCCCCGTGCGCTGCTGGCGCTGCAGGAGCTGCTCGCGGGGACCAACCTCGACGGGGCCAGCCTGGTCAGTACCAAACCCGAGGACGACGCGGTCTTCGACATGCGCAACCTGGTCGTCGCCACCCACCTGCCGGTCATCAAGCACCAGCAGCTCAAGAACGACCTGGTCGCCGAGCCCCGCTACCAGCGGCTCACCGCCACACCCCCCGACCCGGCGCCGGTCCCGATCGGTATCGAACGGCCCATCCTGCACGCACAGATCGACATCGACCACGCCGAACCCGGCCGCCTGCTGCACATCATCACCGTGCACCTCAAGTCCAAGATCCCCACCGAGATCCCCGGCCAGGTACTCGACTCCCAAAAGGGCATGTGGCGCACCGCCGACGCCTGGGCTGAAGGCAGCTTCCTGTCGTCCATGAAGCGCATGAGCCAGGCCCTGGAAGTCAGGCGCCTGGTCGACCAGATCCTCGGCGCGGACCCGGACGCGCGCATCATCGTCGCCGGCGACTTCAACGCCGAACCCGAGGAAGTCCCGGTCCTGGCGATCTGTGGCAATGTCGAGGACACCGGGAACGGCGACCTCGCCGCCCGCGTTCTGGTCCCCATCGAGCACACCATTCCCCACGAGGCCCGCTACACGCTCTTCCACCACGGCCGCGGCCAGATGCTCGACCACATGCTCGTCACCCGCAACCTCCTGCCGCACTACCGAGGTTCAGAGATCCACAACGAAGTTCTCCACGACGAGTCCCTCGCCTTTGCCACGGATGTCAAGTACCCCGAGTCCGATCACGCCCCCGTCGTCGCCACCTTCGACTTCGACTGACCCCGCCTGCGATGAAACAGCCACGGCACCGTCATCGCCGCTCCTCCCAGCGGGCCTGGTGTCCCAGCCAGGGCAGCGCCGGGGTCAGCGTGACAATGAGGCGGTCCAGGACGTAGGTGTCGTCGCTCACGTCTTCCACCGGGCGGATGCTCATGTCACTCCTCACCCGTTTGCGGGCCGGAAAGCGCCGGGCACACAGCCGGGGGCGGCGGCCTGAGAGCACACACCGGCGGGTATAAAGCCGCAGGTGGGGCTGCGTGTGAAGGCGGGGGACGGCCGCGCGGGCGCCGGATGCCGCTCGCCCGGCATCCCGGCACCGGCAGGGCGGTGGGGGACGTGACCGCCACGCATATGGGACAGACTGGATCCCCGGCCCGATTCCGGCGGGCCGGGGATCCACAGTATGCGGTCGGCTACGGCCTAGTACTCGTCGTGGTGACGCTTGACCACCCGGAAGCTGCCCACCACACCGTCGTCGATGTCGATGCCCTTGATCCGGCCCGGGTGTACGCCGTAGCTGGAGCTGTGCGGGCCGACGGTGGCGATGGGAGCGCCGTTGTCGCAGACGGCCCCGCGGAAGAGCTCGACGGCCTTGCGGCTTTCGTTGCGGATGTTCAGAGACTTCGCGCCCAGACCGCTGACCACGGTGATGCAGTCACCGG
>NZ_WWKH01000257.1:0-850 GCF_009865595.1 Streptomyces sp. SID1328
CCAGGAACAGCCCGTTGTTGGTGACCTGTGCGATGAAGGCGGGACCCCCGCCGCCCCGGTCCGGGTCCCCGCCGCCCCCGGTCTCGGCCCGTACCGCGATCCCGATCAGCACCGGCACCACGGCCAGCACCGCGAGCAGTACCAGGGTGCGCCAGCGGCGCAGGGTGGTGACCAGCTCGCTGCGCAGCAGCCCGAAGGTCCACAGCGGCCGGGGCGCAGGGGGGTACGTGGTCTCAGCCCGCGACATCGAAGCCCTCTCCGGTCAGTGCCACGAACGCGTCCTCCAGCGAGGCCCGTTCGAGCGTGAACCCCCGTACCCGCACGCCCGCAGCGACCAGGGCGGCGTTCACCTCGGCGAGGTCGCGGTCGGGCGGTTCCCCGGTGACCGTCTCGCCGGCCAGGGTGAGGTCGGTGACGCCCTGCTCCTTGAGCACGCGGGCCGCGTCGGCCGGGTCCGGTGTGGTCACGGCGAGCCGGCCGCGCGCCCCGGCGGACAGGTCGGCCACCGCGCCCTGGATCACGAGCCGGCCGCGGGTCATCACCGCCGCGTGGGTGCAGACCTGCTCGATCTCGTCGAGGAGGTGGGAGGAGAGGAAGACGGTGGTGCCGTCGGCGGCCAGTTCCCGGATCAGACCGCGGATCTCGCGCATGCCCTGCGGATCGAGCCCGTTGGTCGGCTCGTCCAGCACGAGCAGGCGGCGCGGCCGGAGCAGCGCGGCGGCCAGGCCGAGGCGCTGCTTCATGCCGAGCGAGTACGCCCTCGCCTTCTTGCCCCCGGCCGCGGCCAGCCCCACCCGCTCCAGCGCGGCGGCGGCGCGGGGCCGCCGGGTGCGGGGGTCGGCGGCCGGGT
>NZ_WWKH01000258.1:0-12423 GCF_009865595.1 Streptomyces sp. SID1328
GGGCGCATCCGGGACGCGACGGCCTCGCGGCGGCCGTGCCGCGGGGCCTCGGGGAGAGCGGGGCCGGCGAGAAGGCGGGTCGCGGGGCCTGAGGCTGGGCGGGGACCGCAGGAGTGCGCCGCCCAACCGCCCAACCGCCCCAGGGAGAGGGCCCCGCCTCGAAGAGGTGCCCCGGCCCAGGAGAATCGCTCCAGTACAGAAGAATTGCCCGTCGAAGGAGTAACTTTCCCCCGCGTCATCAGCCCCGTGCAAGCACCGTCCGGTTGCCGGAACCGAGAGGGGCGCCGCGCGTCAACTCTTCGACGTGCAAGGCCGCCGATGCGTTTCGAACAGAACCATCGAAATCTTCACCGCGGTCGAAATGGTCAAGGCCTGCATGAAGGGCATACCCATGAGCCACAGCGCCACCATCATGGCGGTGAGGACCAGGAAAACCGGCAGCAGCATGGTTTCCTTCACGGCGGAACGCAGTGCGCTTGCGCGCGTTCGGGGTTGATCCGCCATATCGATCGCGCTGACGCGGACCTCTTCTTCGTCCAGCTGAGGCATTCTGTGTCCTTCCTGCGGCGTCGTTTCCGCTAGCGAGCCTAGGTACCTGTAGGCCTGCGGGCGGCGTTGTCATACGGGCAGCCGTGTATACGTACTGAGGTGGAGCCCGCGCGTCGGCCGTGCGGCTCGGTGGGACAAGCCGCACGGCCGATGTCCGTCCGAGCGCCGGGCGCGCCGGGCAGCGTCCCTCCCCCGCACTCGCTCAAGCGGTACGAGGACGGCCCCAGGGCGTGCTCAGGCCGGCGCGAGGGCGGGCAGGAGACGCAGGGCGTTCCCGCGGTTGATGTGACCGCGCTCCTGGTCGCCGAGGGCGGGATCCCTGTCCAGAGCGGGAGTCGTCACGTCGGCGACCACGCGGGTGGGGGTCGGCGGCCAGTCGCTGCCGTAGAGGATGCGGGAGGCACCCGCGGCGGCCAGGAGCGTGGGGGTGGCCGACGGGGACATGGGCGCGGCCGTGTCGTAGTAGAAGCGGTGCAGGTAGTCGCGGACGCGGCCGGGGTCGACGGCGGGGACGAGCTGGCGCCCGAAGACCTCGATCCGGCTCGCGATGTACGGGAGGTACCCGCCGCCGTGCGGGAGGATGAACGTCAGCCGCGGGAAACGGTCCAGAGTGCCGTTCATGATCAGGCTCAGTGCGGCGCGCGTCGTGTCCATGAGGAAGTCGCACACGAACGGCGGTACACCCTCGGGGGCGCCGGAGGGGTTCACCTGCATGGGGTGCGTGCTGATCACAGCGGCGCGTTCGTCGAGCTCGGCCATGATCGGGTCGAGTCCGGGGTCGCCCAGATACGTGCCGCCCGCACTGGTGCGCGCACTGACGCCCACCGCGCCGAGCTGGTCCATCCCGTGGGTGACGGACCAGCGGGAGAGTTCGGCGTCGTCGAGGAAGACGGGTGTGAAGAAGGCGAAGCGGCCGGGGTGCCGGGCGGTCAGGTCGCCGGCGGCCTCGAGGGCGACCCGCGCGCTCTCCTTGCGTGTCCCGGCGTCCTGGAAGCGTCCCAGCATGGCGACGGTGAGGATGCTGGTGCGCGTGCCGGTCCGATCCATCAGGTCCAGGGCGGCGGCCTCGTCCCACCGGGTCCACGGCGGCAGGCTGTCACGCTCCGCGATCCCGTTCGTCTCGGCCCACCGCACCCATTCGGGGGCGGTGTAGTGATGGTGGACGTCTATTCGTTCGTGCCGGGCGTCGTCGGCGCCCAGTGCGGTGCTCAGGCCTATGTCGCCCGGAGCTTGCAGGTCGGTGGTCTCGGCGGCTTGAGGCATGGATGGGCTCCCGGTGGTGGAACGGTTCGAGGGCGTCGGAGACGGGGTCAGCGGCTGAGGAGGCCTTGCAGAACGTGCGTCAACTCGTCCTCCGGGTTCGCGGGGAGGTCACCGGAGCGCCAGGCGACCATTCCGTCGGGGCGGACGAGCACCGCGCCCTGCGGGGTGACGCCGTGCGTGGTGGCCCAGTCCTCGGCACCGGCGTCGAGGGCGGGCGAGGTGTCGAGGTCGAAGTCCGGGCCGGCGCCGGCCCGGTAGGACACCAGGGGGACGCCGAGCTTGGCCACCGCGGCGTGGGCGGCCGACGGCCACGGCCCGTCCGCAAGTCCGCAGAGCAGGACGAAGGACCGCTCGTACAGATCGATGGTCGACTTGGTGTCCCCGTTGTGGACGACCATCATGTGCGGGGCGCGGGTGCCGGGGTCGGCCTGAAGGCGGAGCGTTTCCGGGATGGTCGGCGCATCGGTGTCGGCGCCGGACACGGCCGTGGAGAGGTAGCGGTAGCCGAGGGCCACGGTCATCAGGTCCGTGCTCTGGTTCGCGCCCTGCGCGGCGGCGTAACCGGGGTGCTCCTCGCGTGCCGCCTGCTCGATGGCCCGGGCGATCGTGGCCAGGGCGACCGGGCGCCGTTCGTTCTCGTAGGTGTCCAGCAGGCCCTCTCCCGCCCAGCCGCTCAGTACGGCCGTGATCTTCCAGGCGAGGTTGTGCGCGTCCTGGATGCCCGTGTTGGACCCGAAGGCGCCGGTAGGGGGCATCTCGTGGGCGGAGTCACCGATGAGGAAGACGCGTCCCTGCCGGTAGCGGTCGGCGACCCGGTCCGCCGCGTGCCACGGGGCACGCCCGGTGACCTCGACGTCCAGGTCCCGTACGCCGGCGGCGGCCCTGATGTGGTCCGCGATGCGCGTGTCGGTGAAGTGCTCGAGCGTCTGGCCGCGCTCGGGGAACCACGGGATGTGGAAGACCCACTTCTCCTCGTTGTCGACGGGCAGCAGGACCCCGTCGCCTTCGGTCCCGTTCAGGTAGCAGACGAGGAAGCGCTGATCGCCCACCACCCCGCTCAGGAGCTTGCTGCGGAAGGTGACGCTGACGTTGTGGAACAGATCGCCCCCTCCGCTCTGTCCGATGCCCAGCCGCTCGCGCACGGGGCTGCGCGGTCCGTCGGCCGCCAGGAGGTAGGCCGTGCGCATCGTGTACGTCCGGCCGCTCTCCCGTTCGCGCAGTTCGCATGTCACGCCGCCCCGGTCCTCGGTGAAGGAGACCAGCTCCGTACCGAAGCGCACGTCCCCGCCCAGTCGACGGGCGTGGTCCAGCAGGACCGGCTCCAGGTCGTTCTGACTGCACGCGCACCGCAGGGTGGAGCACACGTCCTTCTCGGGGGGCTTTCCGCCGGTGAGCCGGGCTGAGAGCCATCGGCTCTGACCGCCCGACAGCTTGTCCGTCTGCATGATGCCGTGATTGCCGGACAGGTTGGCCGCGGCCTTTCTGATGTCCGGTTCCAGGCCGGCCGTGCGGAACAACTCCATGGTCCGCATGTTGTTCCCCCGGCCCCGGGGGTGTTCGGAAGTGGCGGCCCGGCGTTCGGCGACCATATGGCTGACGCCCAGTCTTCCCAGAAACACCGACGCGGACAGTCCGACGAGCGAACCGCCCACGATCAGTACCGGCACCATTTCCTTTTCGCGCGTGTCCACGGCCCGTCCTCCTTTAGTGACGCAGCAGTAGTTCGGGCAGCGATTCACATGCATGGCGACCCTGGGTCCGAACCTGTCACAGGCCACCGGGGTCGGCAATCGAGCCTTCCCCCGGACGGCGCACTGCTTTTCCCGCTTCCGTGCCGTGCCGACGTCATAGGTCCGCGTCAGGGTGAATCGCGTTTTCCGGTTCCGACTGGCGTCAATGCATTCCATCGTTGCAGCCGACCCATGCCACCGTGGGAAGAGAAGAAGGGCCGTCGATGACTCAGATGCAGGAGCAGCAGACCGCGGACGAGACAGCCCGGGCGGTGGACGCGGCATCCCGTGGTTGCCCGGAGTACCGGGCCAACCCGCACCCCCTCTACCAGCACCTGCGGGAGAACGCCCCGGTCTGCCGCATCACCCCGCCGCACGGTGTGGACTCGTACCTGATCACCCGGTTCGAGGACGCGAAGGCCGCCCTGGCCGACCCGAGGATCAGCAAGGACATGTACGCGGCCATCGACGCCTACCGGTCCATCTTCGGCGACTCCTCCATCGCCCTGGACGACAACATGCTGTTCGCCGACCCGCCGAAGCACACGCGGCTGCGCCGGCTCGTCAACCGTGCCTTCGTGCCCCGCCGTATCGAGGCGCTGCGCCCACGGATCCAGGAGCTCACCGACACGCTGCTCGACAACTGCTCCACGCTGCAGCCCGTCGACCTGCTGTCGGCCTTCGCCTTCCCGCTGCCCCTGCAGGTGATCTGCGAGCTCATCGGCGTCCCCGACGAGGAGCGGCAGGAGGTCCAGAAGTGGTGCAGCGTCGTAGCGCGGACTGGTTTCAGCAAGAAGGACAAGGATCGCCTGGCCGAGGCGGAGAACACTCTCCGGGAGTACTTCGAGGTCCTGATCGCCCGTAAGCGCAAGGCCCCTGAGGACGATCTGCTCAGCGTCCTCATCCAGACGCGGGACGAGCAGGAGTCGCTGACGGACGGTGAGTTGCTGTCCACGCTGTGGGTGCTGCTGTTCGCGGGCCACAAGACGACCGCGTACCTCATCGGCAACGCCGTCTACACCCTGCTCACCCATCCCGAGCAGCTCAGGCAGGTCATCGACTCACCCGAGCTCCTCCCGAACGCGATCGAGGAGATCATCCGCTTCGAGGGCTCGGTCGAGAACGCGACCTTCCGCCACGCCCTTGAGGACATCACCATCGGGGGGACGCTCATTCCCAAGGGTTCGCTGGTGCAGATCGCGGTCACCTCGGCCAACCGGGACGCCGCTGCGTTCGAGAGCCCCGACACCTTCGACATCGCCCGGCCGGGTGTGCAGAGCAACCACCTGGGCTTCGGTACGGGGCCGCACTACTGCCTCGGCGCACCGCTGGCGAGGATGGAGATGCAGATCGCCCTGGCCTCGCTCTTCCGTCGCTTCCCGAACCTCTCCCTGGCCGTGCCGGCGGACGAGGCCCAGTGGCTCACCGTCCCCTTCCCCGCGTTCCGGGGCCTGACCGAGCTGCCCGTCGTCCTGGACCCCTCCCAGATGCTGGACGACGGGGCCGAAATGGTCGACATCGCGTGACACCACGGGCGTAGCCCGCGACCCCGGCGAAGCGCGCAGCTGGTACGGCCGGCGCGACGCCGGGGTCGCGCCGCGTTCGAACCTCCCGCGCGAGGTGGCGGGTCGACTTGACCGTCGCAGGGGTGGAGTGGCCGGGCGCGGTGACGTCACAGGGCTCCGGCGTCCCGGGCCGTCCAGACGCTCGGGTAGATCGGCCGGAAGCCGAGTTCCCGACGGATCCGCTGGTTGGAGGTGATCCCGAGCCACGGGTCGGGGTCTGTGAGCTCGTGTAGTGATCACCGATGCGATGTGGGACCGGATCGAGCCTTGGATGCCGGCCGATCCGATGCAGACCTGATCAGATGGGCCGTCGACGGCACCTGGGAGATGATCCTCGCCGCCGTCCTGGCGGCAGCGGACGCCGACGAGGACATCGATTGGACGGTGTCGGTGGACTCCACCGTTGGGCGGGCCCACCAGCACGCTGCCGGAGCACGCAAAAAGGGGCGGCCCACCCGGGAGAGCCGGCCGATCACGCGCTGGGACGCTCCTGCGGCGGGCTGAGCACCAAGGTCCACCTGGCCGCAGACGGCCACGCTCGGCCCCTGGCCTTCACCGTCACCGCAGGCCCGGCCGGTGATGCACCCGCCTTCGAGACGGTGATGTCCCGCATCCGTGTGCCCCGCACCGGCTTAGGCAGGCCCAGGCCCAGGCCCCTGGCCGTTCTGGCCGACCGCGCGTATTCCTCACGTGCCCGGGCCGGTGCTACTCGGTGTTGGTCAGGGTGAAGATGAAGACGTTGGTGACGCGGTCGGCCCAGCGCTGGCACTTGAGGTTCTCGGGCAGGTTGGAGTCGGAGACTTCGATCCACCTGTCGTTCAGGACGAAGTGGACCGAGCCGACTGCCACGTAAGCTCCGGTGGACTCATCCCGAACGAACACCGCGGTGGTCACCGGCTGCCCGGACGGGTCCATCTTTCCGATGAGGCTGAGGTGTGATCCGCTGGTTGTGGAGGGGATGGTGACGCTGCCGACCAGGAAGGAATCGGCCTTGAGGCTGTGGCGCCCGGGTGTGGCGCCGGTGGCATCGGCAAAGCCGATCATGATTCCGACAGTGGCGGAGTCCGCGACCAGGAAACGGGTCGGCCTGCCGATGTCGGTGATGTCCGGGCTGTCGGCCGTCAGCTCCGAACGCTCGCCGGATTCCCCTTCGTAGTTCCAGAAGAAGACCTTCGCCCTGTTTCCGATCCGCACGGAGGCGAACTTGTCGGTCAGCGCATCGGGAAACAGGTTCTCATCAGTGCCTTGCGGATAGGTGTGAGCAGTCCCCGTGTAGTTCGGCTGGGTGTAGAACTCCACCTCGGAGTCGAGCATCGCGACGCCTTCCTGATCGGGCCCGGACCGGACGGGCCAACATCAGGCGCTCTACCCGCCACCGCATCACCGTCAACGACATTGACCTGAACGAGCGACGGGTACGAACGTTCAGGTCGGCCGGCATCAACGGCTCGATCGGTCCCACATCGCATCAGTGATCACTGACCGGGCAGGCATGTCCGGTCAGCTGACCAACCCATCGAAAGAGACACGCTCTGAGCCGCGGTCGGCGAACAGCCAGCCGGGTCCATGACGTGGCCGACCTCGACTGCACCCGGATGCGGGGTATCGCGTCCAGCAGGGGCAGCAGTTGGGTGACATCGTGACGTTGACGTACCAATCGACGATCAAGTGGTGCTTGCTGCCGGGCCGAGCCCGCTCGACCGGCGAGGGGCCGGTGTGAGCCCCCCTTTGAGCGCCCGGACGAGCATGCTGACGCCCGCCGCTTCGAATACGCGCGCCATGTCGTATTCGTAGCGGTGGGAGGTGGCGAAGGTGGCGCGTTGCTCGGGTGTGAAGCGGTTGCGGCACTTCGTCACCACGCCGTTCCAGGTTGTGAGGGTGACGGGGGCCATGTAGCGCAGGTCGGGGTCGGTGGCAAAGGAGGGGTCGTCGCACAGTTTGCTGGTCTTCTGCCGGATCAGGGTGGGCACGTGCCAGGTTCCGTCCGCCGCGAAGTGTTCGGCGAGTCGTGTGTGCGGCCCTCGACGAAGTCCGCGCCCGCGGTGACTTGTTCGCGCACCGTGGCGACGGCCTGCTCGGGGCTGGTGGTGTTCAGCATCGTCAGGAAGGACGTCCCGCTGGCGTTCCTCGGAAGCCCCCACCAACCACGGAACCCTCTTTCGGGACAGCCCTCAGGGTGCCTCGTCCGCCGACAGGGCGGTGAGGGCGGCGTCCAGGTCGGGGAAGACAGGGAGCGCGGCCCCGCTCACCTCGATCATCAGCCGCATCAGACGGTCGGCTCCGACGAGGCCGACGGGGCGGTGCAGGCGGAGCGCGATCAGGTGGTTCAGCAGCGCCGTGTTGGCGAAGACCACTTGACGCAGGTCGAACACCACGGGCGTGACGCTGCGCTGCAGCAACTCGTAGGTGACGCGTTCGACGACGTGGATGGAGTGAGCGTCGAAGTCGCCCCAGAGCCTGATGACCCACAAGGTCTTCACGGGGGCCGCGAGCGCTCGCGCCGCATGACTGGAAGCCCACACCGGAGGATGCATGCTCCTCCTTCTGGGCCGCCGGACAAATAATTGTCACTAGACAATCATGCCCAGCGCGTTTGTGCGACCAATGAAGGCCCCACGGGGTGTCGGCCGGCGTCCGGGCGGAAGTACCTGACCCCTGCGTGCATAGGGCCCTGGACGCGGGAACGCGCGGTCTGCGGAACGCTGACCTGCGGTCCTAGCCGACCAGGTCTGCGGCGAGGTCGGCGCACCCAGTGGACGGCCAGCCGCATGCTCAGGGTCGTGGCCGCTGCGGCCGGCGCTTGGTCAGTGACCGGTCTGCACCGCGCAACCCTGTCAGAAGCCTCATGGGAGGCAGATATCCCGCAGGTCAACGGCCTACACCCGGAGATCAGGAGGCGCCGATCACGCTTCACCCGGGTTTCGGCGGTCTTCCTCGTCCCACTTCCGGGTGTCTCGGGGTTGGGTGTAGGGCTCGGTGTCCGGCGGCAGGCCGCCTGCGATGGCCCTCTGGCGTACGGTCTCGGCGTCGAACTCCAGGCCCAGCAGGAGGGCCAGGTTGGTGATCCACAGCCAGACGAGGAAGACGATGACGCCGGCCATGGTGCCGTACGTCTTGTTGTAGGAGGCGAAGTTCGCCACGTAGAACGCGAACCCGGCCGAGGCGATCATCCAGATGATGAGGGCGAGGAAGCTGCCGGGGGTGATCCAGCGGAACCCCTTCACCTTCGCGTTCGGGCTCGCCCAGTACAGGATCGCGATCATGACGGTGACCAGGACCACCAAGGCGGGCCACTTGGCTATCGACCACACGGTCAGCGCCGTGTCCCCGATGCCCAGCGCCGTCCCGGCACGGCGCGCCAGACCGCCGGTGAACACCACGATCAGCGCGCTGGCCACGGCCAGCACCATCAGCACGACGGTCACACCCAGCCGTACGGGGAGGATCTTCCACACCGGACGGCCCTCGGGCATGTCGTAGACGGCGTTCGCCGCGCGGATGAACGCGGCCACGTAGCCGGAGGCCGACCACACCGCCAGCACGATGCCGACGACGGCCATGATGGAGCCGATGCCGGCGCTGCTCTGCAGCTGCTCCACGGCCCTCGTGATGATGTCCCGGGCCGAGCCGGGAGCAAGCTTTCTGATGTTGGCCAGGACCGCGTCGGTCGCGGACCTGCCGGTGATACCCAGCAAGGACACGAGCACCAGCAGCGCCGGGAACAACGACAGCACCCCGTAGTAGGTCAGGGCCGCCGCGCGATCGGTCAGCTCATCGTCCTTGAACTCCCGCAGCGCTCCCTTGAGCACTCCGCCCCAGGCCCCCTTGGGCAGCTTGGCCGGCGTGTCCGGTGCCCGGCGCTCCACCTCGGGCCCGGGCCCGACCTCTTCGGGTGCCGGCGCCTCCTCGCTGCGGTGGTGTGCTTTCCGCCCCGGAAAATGCAGCTTCGCCATACTTGCCGGGTAACCCGTCACGGCCCCGCCTACGCCGTCAGAGGCGCCTCAGAGTGGCTCAGGCGGTCAGAGTGGCGAACGTTGCGGAACCGCGGATCCCGCGCAAGGCTGAACCGGTCGGCTTGGACTGTGACGGCCCGGGGGGAGCCCCTGGGTGGCTGCATCTGCCGGCCCCTTACAGATCGAGGACCACCTCGGTGGTCGGTGCGCTGCAGCAGACGAGGATGGTGCCGGTCTCGGGCAGTTCGAGCGGTGGGGTGGTGTAGGTGATGTCACCGGCTACGAGCTCGGTGACGCAGGTGTGGCAGACGCCGGTGCGGCAGGACCAGCGGGTGGGGATGTCGCAGGCTTCGGCGAGATCGAGGAGGGAAGCGCATGCGGACGGCCATGGGGTGGTGACGCCGCTGCGAGCGAAGGTGATGAGGGGGCCGGTGCCCGTGGGACCGGCTGGTGGGTGCGGCCGGACGGGGGCTGTGGGCGAGATGCCGGGGTTGATGGCCGGGAGGGCGCTGAATTGTTCCGTGTGGATCCTCTCGGGGCTCAGACCGCGACCGCGCAGAAACCCGGCAATGTCCTCCATGAAGGCGGCCGGCCCACAGAGGTAGGCGTCCGCGTCGGCGGGGATGCCCAGGGCCGCGAGGGATGAGGCAGTAGGGCGGCCCTGGGTGAGGGGGGACTTTTCGGGGCGTGGGATTGCCGAGGTGTAATAGATGTGCTCGTGGGCGGTGGGGAGTTGCTCCAGAAGCGTGTGGGCCTCGTCCGCGAAGACGTGGTGGGCGCGGTCGTGTGCGGTGTGGATCCACCAGACAGGACGTGGATCTCCTCGGGCGGCCAGGTGGTGGAGCATGGCGAGCACCGGAGTGGCACCGATTCCCGCGGAGACGAGAACGACGGGGCGGGTCCCTTTTTCGAGTACGAACGTTCCGCGGGGGCTGGCGACGCCCAACAGGTCCCCCGGACGAAGCCTGGCGTGGATGTAGCTGCTGGCTTTCCCGTGGGGCTCGTGCTTGACGCTGATGCGGTAGGTGCCTTCTTCGGGAGTGGACGAGAGTGAGTAGGTGCGCACCGCGGGGGCGGCATCGGCGACGGGTAGGCGGAGGGAGAGGTACTGGCCCGGCTGGGCCTCGGGGAGAGGTGTGCCGTCCGTGGTCTCGAGGTAGATCGACGAGACGCTGGGGGTCTCGCGGACGATGCGGGCGACGCGCATCGTTTTGAACCCGGGCCATCCCGGCGCCGCTTCGGGCTGATGAGCGGCGGCGGCTTCACCGGGCCGTCCCGGTTCTTGTGCGGGCTCCTGGGCGGCGGCGAGTTCGCGGAAGGACTGCTGCCATCCGGGGCTCAGGGCCGGAATGTTCAGGGCTTTGCGCAGCTTCGCGGGGTCGCGGTCGGGCAGGTAGAGCAGTGCGTCGGTGTCGGCGACGCTGAGTTCTTCCGGGCCCCTGCGGGTGAGGGTGATCTCGTCGCCGGCCTGGACACGGCCCTCTGCCAGGACGCGCAGGTAGAAGCCGGGGCGGTGGTGGGCGACCAGCAGGGAGGCCATGGCGGGCTCGCCCAGGCGCATGCCGACGCGGTAGCAGGTGACGCGGGGCTGGGTGACCTCGAATTCGGCTTCGCCGATGCGGTAGCGGTCGCCGATGCACACGTCGTCGTCGGGCAGTCCGTCGACGGTGAAGTTCTCCCCGAACATCCCGAAGGCCAGGTCGTCGCGACCGAGCTGGGTCCGCCAGTACTGGTAGGACTGCAGCTGGTAGACGAGGACGGCACGGATTTCGCCACCGTGCCCGGCCAGGTCTCCTTGACCGTCTCCCTCGACATTGAGCCGCCGGACCATGCGGGGGCCGTGGGCGGGGGCCTTCCAGGCCCCGGTGCGGACGGTCCTTCCCTGCCAGGAGACATCCGTGGGCATGCCTACGTTGACGGACAGCAGCGTCGCCATTGCGGACCTCCTGAGGGATGGCCGGCTGGGGCAGCCCCTCATGGCGCTGTGATCTGTGCCTTGCGACCGATCCTAGTTCTGTGCCGGTGCCGCCGCGATTCCGTGATCATGGGTCCGCCGGTGCTTTCCCTGCGCGAAGGTCCTCCGGCTGCTGACGCTCTTGAGCCGGTGGCACCGTAAGGGCCGTCGTCCACCCGGTGGACGACGGCCCTTACGTTTCAGGAGGACGCTCAGCGGTCCTGGTTCACCTTGGCCAGCGCCTTGGCGAGCCCGTTGGCCCACAGCTGGTTGACGCGGGAACGCTCGGTGGCGTTCGGGTAGCGGTTGGTGCAGGAGGTGCCGGGGCCGCCGCCGGACATCAGCTCGCTGCACGGGCCGCTGTAGTGGTCGGGCAGGCCCAGCACGTGGCCGGTCTCGTGCGCGGTGACCCGGATCGAGTCGTACTGCTGGTTCTGCGCGTAGTCGAGGAAGACGTAGCCCCGGCCGTGGCCGTCGGTGGAGGCGTAGGAGCCGCGCGAGTCGTTGCCCTCGTAGTAGGAGAAGTTGCCGGTACCGGTGGTCGAGGCGAGCTTGACGTTGGAGACCGAGCTGTTCCAGATGGAGGTGGAGCTCGATATCTGCGAGCGGAAGCTCGGCGCCTGGCTGGCGTTGTAGTAGACGGTGACCGCCTTGAGGCTCGGGTTCTCGGCCCGCTGCTCGGCGACCGACTTCAGCACCGCGTCGAAGAACGCCTTGGTGTTCGCCGCCTCCTGGGCCGAGCCGGTGTACCCGGCGTGCGGGGCGGCGACAGGAGCGGGCTGGGCGGAGGCGGGGGTGGCGGCGCCGAGCGCGGCGGCGGCCACACCGAGACCGAGGGCGAGGAGGGATCTGACGGTCTTGGCAGACGTACGGGACGACGTCATGTGGGGTCCTCGTTTCGCACGTGGGGGAGGCCGTCCGTATGGGGGTGAACGGCCGGTTGCCCCTGAGTCTCGGGCAGGCCAACGGCCTTCGGATGATGGCAAGTTGGGATAGCAGCGAGCTATCGGGGGCACCGCGTGCCGGCCCTGGGAACGCGACGGACCGCGGACCGTCGCGTGGGGGCGACGGACCGCGGTCCGGGGGTACGGCCTGGTGTGATGAGGGGTCAGCGGGCCTGGTTCACCTCGGCCAGGGCCTTGGCGAAGCCGTTGGCCCAGAGCTGGTCGACCCTGGCGCGCTCGTTGGCGTCCGGGCTGGAGTTGGTGCAGGACGGGCCGGGGCCGCCGCCGGACATCAGCTCGCTGCACGGGCCGCTGTAGTGGTCCGGCAGACCGAGCACATGGCCGGTCTCGTGCGTGACGACGCGGACCGAGTCGTACTGCTGGTTCTGGGCGTAGTCCAGGAAGACGTAGCCGCTGCCGTGGCCGTCGGTGGAGGCGTAGGAGCCGCGCGAGTCGTTGCCCTCG
>NZ_WWKH01000028.1:0-478 GCF_009865595.1 Streptomyces sp. SID1328
AACAGCAGCTCAGGCCGGTACTGGATTCAGTACCGGCCTGATCTGTTTCTGCCTGCGTGTCTATCTGAGTGACTACCGCTTCCCGTGTGCCTACGGCCGCCGTTCCTGCGTGCCGAAGATGCCGTCCATGACCACGGCGCCGCTCTGGATCACGGACCGGATCTCCTCAGTCACAGCCGTCCCCGAGTGCCCCGACGAGCCGAGAAATCTCCTCCAGCGGCACGAGCCTCACCGTCTCTGAACAGACGATCACGGTCGCGGTAGCCGATGGCGGCCACACCGAGACGGTAGTCCGGGGCCGTGAGTAGCGTTGAGGGGCGGGTGCTGCACCTCGGGACGGACATGCGCATCACGTGGACGATCCGACCGGTGATCCTCTTGCAGCTCTTGCACCGCCAGGGCGTCGACTCCCGCAGTGCGCATAGGCCTTCAAGCCCCAAGCGACCGACTGAGTTACAACTTTCTCTACGGGTTCAAG
>NZ_WWKH01000259.1:0-577 GCF_009865595.1 Streptomyces sp. SID1328
GCTTCGTTCGACCGTGATCACCGCTGCTGTGTCGGCTGCCGCGGCTATGGCCGCGACCGGCATCACGTACGCCTCGGCCGCTCCCGCTTCGGCGCCTCAGGAGGTCCCGGCCGCCGTTGCCGCCGTCACCGGCGGCAGCGGGCAGAGCGGTCCCAGCAAGGGCAACTCGGGCGGCAACAGCAACAGCAAGGGCAACGAGGGCAAGGGCAACGAGGGCAAGGGCAACGGGGGCGACGAGGGCTACGACCGGGACGACGACGACGACAACGAGGGCAAGGGCGGCTACGACGGCCGCATCCAGGTCAACGAGCGGTCCTACTCCGCCCACGCCGGTGACTGCATCACCGTGGTCAGCGGCCTGGGCGCGAAGACCCTGAACGTGCGCAACGAAAGCCGCAAGGCCGTCGAGGTCTTCCGCGGGGCCGTCTGCGACAACGGCGCTCCCATCGCCACCGTCGGCCCGCACAGCTCCAGCTACGGCGTACGCCCGGGCTGGACCGAGGGCATCGACATCGACAACGGTGTGGTGGCCAGCTTCCGGGTGGTCAAGCGTCACCACGACGAGTACTAGGCCGTA
>NZ_WWKH01000260.1:0-1032 GCF_009865595.1 Streptomyces sp. SID1328
GCGTGGCCGCCGAACTGGTTGCGCAGCGCGGCGATCATCTTCATCTGCGGCGAGTCGTCCTGACGGGAGGCGAAGCGCGCGAACAGCGACGCGGTGATGGCCGGGAGCGGCACCGCGTTGTCGATGGCGGCCTCGACGGTCCACCGGCCCTCGCCGGAGTCCTCGGCGTAGCCGCGCAGCTCGTCCAGGTGCTCGTCCTCGTCCAGGGCGTTGACCGCGAGGTCGAGCAGCCAGGAACGGATGACCGTGCCCTCCTGCCAGGAGCGGAAGATCTCGCGGACGTTGTCCACCGAGTTCGCCTTCTCCAGCAGCTCCCAGCCCTCGGCGTACGCCTGCATCATGGCGTACTCGATGCCGTTGTGGACCATCTTGGAGAAGTGCCCGGCGCCGACGCGGCCCGCGTGGACGTAGCCGTACGGGCCGTCGGGCTTG
The DNA here is from genome assembly GCF_009865595.1 of Streptomyces sp. SID1328. NCBI lineage: Bacteria > Bacillati > Actinomycetota > Actinomycetes > Kitasatosporales > Streptomycetaceae > Streptomyces > Streptomyces sp. SID1328. The sequence continues at coordinate 433 of NZ_WWKH01000260.1, forward strand.
AGGGCGTGGAAGATGGGCTGGAGGCGCTCGACGTGCTCCTTGTCGCCGCCGACCATCAGCGCGTAGCCGTTCTCCAGGCCCCAGACACCGCCGGAGACACCCGCGTCCACGAAGCCGATGCCCTTGACGCCCAGCTCGGCGGCGTGCTTCTCGTCGTCCGTCCAGCGGGAGTTGCCGCCGTCCACGACGGTGTCGCCGGGGGAGAGCAGGTCCTTCAGCTCGTCTATGACGACCTGGGTGGCGGTGCCGGCCGGGACCATGACCCAGATGGTGCGCGGCGCGTCGAGCTTCTCGACCAGTTCGGCGAGGTCCTTGACGTCGGTCAGTTCCGGGTTGCGGTCGTAGCCGATGACCTGGTGGCCCGCGCGGCGGATGCGCTCGCGCATGTTGCCGCCCATCTTGCCGAGGCCGATGAGTCCGAGCTGCATGTCAGTTCACTTCCTTGAGGGAGCGGTAGACGGCGACGAGGGCCGTGGTGGAGGGGTCGAGGCCGGGCACCTCGGCGCCTTCGGTGAGGGCGGGTTCGATGCGCTTGGCGAGCACCTTGCCCAGCTCGACGCCCCACTGGTCGAAGGAGTCGATGTTCCAGACCGCGCCCTG
>NZ_WWKH01000261.1:0-2974 GCF_009865595.1 Streptomyces sp. SID1328
TGAGTGCCGGGAAACCGTCCAGGTGCTCGTCGTAGCCGCGCCGGACCCGGCTCAGCACCGCGACCCCGACCAGGCCGTCGGCGACCGGGGTCACGTACGCCTCGCCCTGGCCGGACCAGTGGACCTCCACGAAGTCCGTCCACGGGGCGAGGCGGTAGTGGCGGCGCAGTCCGTACCGGCCGCGCGGGCCGCCGGGCAGCTCCAGGCCGAGGCGGCGGCGGACGGGGGAGTGCAGGCCGTCGGCGGCGATCAGCCAGCGGGCCGTGATCCCGGCGGCGGTGACGCTGTCCCGCGTCTGGCGCACCTCGCCGACCTTGCCGGGCACGATCCGCACACCGAGGCCGAGGGCGCGCTCGTGCAGGGCGCGGTGCAGGGTCGTACGGCGGACTCCAAGCCCCGGCCGGTCGCGGAAGGGGGCTTCGGCGCGGCGGACGCCGTCCACGTAACGGATGCCGCGCAGCTCCCGGCCCGCAGGCTCCACGCCGAGCGCCCTGAGCGAGGCGACCCCGCCGGGCATGACGCCCTCGCCGCACGCCTTGTCCACGGGCGCGGTGCGCGGCTCGACCACCACCGCCGTCAGGCCGGCCAGCCTGGCGTGCACGGCCGCCGCGAGACCGGCCGGGCCACCACCGGCCACCAGCACGTCGATCACGTCGCCACCGCGGCGGCCAGCGCCTGGTTCTCGCACCGGATGCGCACGGTCAGCACGGCGGCGTTCAGCACCGTGAAGGCGACGGCGGTCACCCAGGCGGTGTGCACCAGCGGCAGCGCCACGCCCTCGGCCACCACGGCCACGTAGTTCGGGTGCCGCAACAGCCGGTACGGCCCCCGCGCCACCAGCGGCAGACCCGGCACGACGATCACGCGGGTGTTCCAGCGCGGCCCGAGCGTCCCGATGCACCACCAGCGCAACGCCTGCGCGCCCACCAGCACGGCCAGCATCGGCCAGCCCAGCACGGGCAGGAACGGCCGCCCGCCGAGCCACGCTTCGAGTGGGCAGCCCACCAGCAGACCCACGTGCAGGGCGACCATCGCCGGGTAGTGCCCGTCGCCCGCCACGATCGCCCGACGGGCCCTGCTCCACCGCTCGTTGCGCCGGGCCACGACGAGTTCGCCCACCCGCTCAACCGCGACGGCCGCGACCAGCAGCGCGTACCAGATCATGTGTCCTCCTGTCGTACTCACCAGCTCAGCAGCACCAACTCACAGGCCAGCCCCGGCCCGACGGCCAGCAGCAGGCCCGGCGTGCCGGGAGACGGGCGGCGTTCGGCGAGGGTGTCGCGCAGCACGTGCAGCACGGAGGACGAGGAGAGGTTGCCGGCCTCGGCCAAGTGGCGCCAGCTGAGGGCGAGTTCCTCGGTGGGGAGGTCGAGTGCCTCGGAGACGGCGTCCAGGATGCGGGGGCCGCCGGGGTGGCACACCCAGGCCGTCACGTCCTGCGGCTTCAGGCCGTGGACGGCGAGGAACTCCCGTACGTCTTCGGCCAGATGGTGCCGGAGGACCTGCGGGATGTCCGGATCGAGGACGACCCTGAAGCCCGAGTCCCCGATGTCCCAGCCCAGCACTCCGCCCGCGTCCGGGTACAGGCGGCTGCGGGAGTCCACGATCGTCGGGCCCCAGAAGGCGCCCGCGCGCTCCGCCCCGCAGGCCACCACCGCGGTCGCGCCGTCGCCGAACAGGCCGCTGGCGACCAGGTTGGCCGTCGAGGCGTCACCGCGCTGGAAGGTGAGCGAGCACAGCTCGACCGACAGCAGTACCGCCACCTGGTCGGGGCGCCCCAGCAGGAAGTCGTGCACGCGCGCCAGCCCGGCCGCGCCCCCGGCACAGCCCAGCCCGAACAACGGCACCCGCCGCAGGTCCGGCCGCAGCCCGAGCCGGCCCGCCACCCGTGCGTCGACCGACGGGACGGCGACCCCGGTGACCGAGGTGAAGATCAGCAGGTCCACGTCGGCCGCCGACAGCCCGGCGGTGCGCAGCGCCTCCCGGATCACGCGGGTACCCAGGTCGGTGGCGGTGGCGATGAAGAGGTCGTTGGCGGCGCCGAAGCCGTCCAGTGTCTCGTACCGGTCGAGCGGCAGGGTCATGTGCCGGGCCCGGACCCCGGCGTTGCGGTGGAGCCGGTCCAGTACCCGGCGGTCGGCGCCCTCCGGCAGACAGGCGCGGGCCACCATGTCGGTGATCTCGGCCTGTGCGCAGCGGTGCGGCGCGAGGGCACCGTGCACGGCGGCGATCCGCGTCATGAGGCTCCCGTACGTCGACCGATCCGGGGGGACTCAGCAGCCCTTCCCTGCACCGCCGAACCGGCACCACAGATCCCCCGTCCGGCCGTTCCGGATCGTGACGCGCCGGGCGGGCCCCTACGATCGCCGGGTGGTGACCCCCGAGCAGTCGACGATCCCGGCCCGCAAGGTCTCCGCCCTCGCCGGGTCATGCCACCCCGGTCCGCTGGTGGTGGTCACCGCGCTGACGGCGGCGCTGGCCGTGACGGCCGGTCAGGAACCGGGCCGCTGCCTGCTCACCACCGGCGCCGTGCTGACCGGGCAGCTCTCCATCGGCTGGTGCAACGACGCCTTCGACGCGGGCCGGGACGTCGCCGCCGGCCGCCGGGGCAAGCCCGTCGCGCACGGCGCGATCGAGGCCGGGAAGGTGTGGACGGCGGCCTGGGCCGCGCTGGCTCTGTGCGTGCCGCTCTCCCTCGCCTGCGGGTGGGCGGCCGGTGCCGCGCATCTGACCGCCGTCGCGGCCGCGTGGGCGTACGACCTGCGACTCAAGGCCACCCGCTGGTCCTGGGCGCCCTACGCGGTCGCCTTCGCCGCGCTCCCGGCGTTCGTCACCCTGGGGCTGCCGGGGCGGCCGTGGCCCGCCTGGTGGGTGCTCGCCGCCGGGGCGCTGCTGGGCGTCGGCGCCCACCTCGGCAATGTGCTCCCGGACATCCGGGGCGACCTCGCGACCGGGGTACGGGGCTGGCCGCAGC
>NZ_WWKH01000262.1:0-1447 GCF_009865595.1 Streptomyces sp. SID1328
GTCGTGGCCGTCGCCCTGCTGGGCTATCTCGTCCTCGCCCTGATCTTCCCGGAGAGGTTCTGAGAGCAGACATGGGTTCCGTACTGGCGGGAGTGCTCCAGCTCCTCGCCCTCACAGGCGCGCTGGCCCTCGTCCACGCGCCCGCCGGCGGCTACATGGCCAAGGTGTACTCCTCGCGCCGTCACCTGCGTGTCGAGCGCTGGATCTACCGGGCCGTCGGCGCCGACCCCGACACCGAGATGCGCTGGCCGGCGTATCTGCGCGGGGTGCTCGCCTTCTCCCTCGCCGGTGTCCTCTTCCTCTACCTGCTCCAGCGGCTCCAGGGGGTGCTGCCCGGCTCACTGGGGTTCTCCTCGGTGAACCCGGCGCAGTCCTTCAACACCGCCGTCTCCTTCGTCACCAACACCGACTGGCAGTCGTACTACGGCGAACAGACCATGGGCCATGTCGTGCAGACGGCGGGGCTCGCGGTGCAGAACTTCGTGTCCGCCGCCGTGGGCATGGCCGTCGCGGTCGCGCTGGTGCGCGGCTTCGCCCGGTCCCGCTCCGGCGAACTGGGCAACTTCTGGGCCGACCTGGTGCGCGGCACGCTGCGCGTCCTGGTCCCGGCGGCGGTGCTCGGCGCGCTGGTCCTGGTGGCGTGCGGCGTCATTCAGAACTTCTCCGGCATCCATGAGGTCGGCCAGTTCCCGGGCGGCACCCAGCAGTGGAACGGCGGCGCGGTCGCCTCCCAGGAGGCCATCAAGGAACTGGGCACCAACGGCGGCGGCTACTTCAACGCCAACAGCGCCCACCCCTTCGAGAACCCGACCCCCTTCTCCAACCTGTTCGAGATCTTCCTGATCCTCGTCATCCCGTTCTCGCTGACCCGCACCTTCGGCCTGATGGTCGGCAGTGTCCGCCAGGGCTACGCGATCCTCGCCACCATGGCCGCCATCTGGCTCGGTTTCACCGCCCTGATGACGGCGGCCGAGTTCAGCCACCACGGCCCGGCGCTCCAGGCCGCGGGCGGCGCCATGGAGGGCAAGGAGGTCCGCTTCGGCGTCGGCGGCTCCGCGCTCTTCGCCGTGTCCACCACACTCACCTCCACCGGCGCCGTGGACTCCTTCCACTCCTCCTACACCGGGCTCGGCGGCGGTGTCGCCATGCTCGGGATGATGCTGGGCGAGATCGCGCCCGGCGGCACCGGCTCCGGGCTGTACGGCATGCTGATCATGGCCGTGATCGCGGTGTTCCTCGCCGGTCTTATGGTCGGCCGCACCCCTGAGTACCTGGGCAAGAAGATCGGCGCGCGCGAGATGAAGCTCGCCGCCTGCTACATCCTGGTCACCCCCGCGCTGGTCCTCGTCTTCACCGCGGCCTCGCTGGCCCTGCCGACCCCGCCGCACTCCATACTCAATCCGGGCGCACACGGGTTCTCCGAGGTGCTGTACGCCTTCACCTCCGC
>NZ_WWKH01000263.1:0-218 GCF_009865595.1 Streptomyces sp. SID1328
GACTCCTCGGCGATGGTGACCACGCCGGGGCAGCGCCGGTAGACGGTGGCGTTCATCTCCTGGAGGAAGGCGACCGCGTCCAGGTCCTCGCGCCCGCCGAAGACGTTCGGCGCCCACTGCCCGGAGTCACGCGAGTAGTCCAGGTAGAGCATCGAGGCCACGGCGTCCACGCGGAGCCCGTCGATGTGGAACTCCTCGCACCAGTAGACCGCGTTGGC
>NZ_WWKH01000029.1:0-405 GCF_009865595.1 Streptomyces sp. SID1328
AGCAGCCGCGTCAGCGCGCCCGAGCCGGCGCGGGCGCGCCGGCGGAACGGCCACACGGTGCGCCACCACGGCAGCGGTTCCGGCACCGCGACGGGTGTCAGCGGGGCGGCGCACTTGCGGCAGAAACGGCGGTGCGGGGGGTTGGGCGTACGGCAGACGGGACACGGGATGCCGGAGGTGTCCTCGTCCGCCGGCAGCGGGCGGACGACCGGGCGCGGGGCCACCGCCTTGGCGGGTTTGACGGGCTGAGGAGCAGTCGGGGGAGTGGGGGGCTCGGGGTTCACCGGGCGCGACGGAGCCGGGGCGGGCTCGGGTGCCGGTGCCTGTGCCGGTGCGGGTGCCGGCGTGGGCGTGGGCGTCGGCGCGGGTGGCTCGGCTTCGTCGGTCCGGGCCGGGGCGGGCTCC
>NZ_WWKH01000264.1:0-8958 GCF_009865595.1 Streptomyces sp. SID1328
GTGGCCGAGGTCGAGGTGGCCGAGGTCGAGGTGGCCGAGGTCGAGAAGGCCGAGGCGGTCGAGAAGCCTTCCGTGGCCGAGGTCGAGGAGACCAAGGTCGAGAAGGCCGAGACCGGGAAGGTCGAGAAGACCGGGAAGCCCGGCACCGAGAAGGCTGCCGACGAGAAGTGAGCCGGCGGCCGCCGTTCGCCCGGCGGCCGCCCCTCCCGCCTTGCTTCGCAAGGTCCGCACCCCGCGACAGGTCAGAATGTGTGGGTGCAGCTCGATCAGATCTTCAGTCCCTCCGTCCAGCACACGCTCGATGTCATCGGCATCTTCGTGTTCGCCATCTCCGGCGCCCTGCTGGCCGTCCGCAAGAACTTCGACGTCTTCGGGATGGCCGTGCTCGCCGAGGTGACCGCGCTGGGCGGAGGGCTCTTGCGTGACCTGATCATCGGGGCCGTGCCCCCGGCCGCCTTCACCGACCTCGGGTTCTTCGTCACTCCCCTGCTCGCCACCGTCGTGGTCTTCTTCCTCCACCCGCACGTGGAGCGCATCCAGGCGGCGGTGCTCGTCTTCGACGCGGCCGGACTCGGTCTGTTCTGCGTCACCGGCACCACCAAGGCGTACAGTCACGGACTCGGTCTGACCGCCTCCGCCACCCTGGGCCTGGCCACCGCCGTCGGCGGCGGTGTGCTGCGTGACGTGCTCGCCAACGAGGTGCCCTCGCTGCTGCGCTGGGACCGCGACCTGTACGCGGTGCCCGCGATCGTCGGCGCCACGATGGTGGTGCTGTGCATCCGCTTCGACGCGCTGACCTCCCTCACCAGCGGACTCGCCGCGGCCACCGCGTTCGTGCTGCGGCTGCTGGCCATGAAGTTCCACTGGCGGGCGCCGCGCGCCTGGAACCGGCGGTCCACGGTCATGGAGGAGTGAGCCGCCTGTCCAGGGCTGTTCATCTGACCGAAACGCAGAAAGCTACCGCTTAGTAATTGGCTGTTGTACCGTTTCACCCATGCCAGAAGCAGCCTCCGCCCCCGCCACTCGAGCCGTGATCGGCGACAGCGAGTTCGACCGTGACACCGAGGTCGTCCGGCGCGCGCCCGGCGTCTACGACATCGACCTCTCGGCCGGCTGGACCATCATCAGCGCCGTCAACGGCGGTTATCTGCTGGCCGTGCTCGGCCGGGCCCTCGCGGACACCCTCCCGCATCCGGACCCGTTCACCGTCTCCGCCCACTACCTCACGGCCTCCCAGCCCGGCCCCGCGGTCATCCGCACCGAGACCGTGCGCACCGGCCGCACCCTCTCCACCGGCCAGGCGTCCCTCTTCCAGTACGACGCCGAGGGCAACGAGGTGGAGCGCATCCGCGTCCTCGCCTCGTACGGCGATCTCGCCGCGCTCCCCGACGACGTGCGGACGAGTGCCGTACCGCCGGCGATGCCGCCCCTGGAGCGGTGCCTCGGTCCGGCCGACGGTCCGGCGCCGGTGGACGGCAGCTCGGCCATCACCGAGCGGCTGATGCTCAAGCTGGATCCGGCCACCGTCGGCTGGGCGGTCGGCGCGCCCTCCGGCAAGGGGGAGATGCGGGCCTGGTTCGGGCTGGCCGACGGCCGGGACGCGGACCCCTTCTCGCTGCTGCTCGCGGTGGACGCGCTGCCGCCGACCGCGTTCGAGATCGGGCTGACCGGCTGGGTGCCGACCGTCGAACTGACCGTGCACGTGCGGCACCGGCCCGCGCCGGGTCCGCTGCGGGTGTCCATCACCACCCGCAACCTGGCCGGCGGCTTCCTGGAGGAGGACGCCGAGGTGTGGGACAGCGAGGACCGGCTGGTCGCCCAGTCCCGCCAGCTCGCGCGCGTGCGCCTGGGCTGAACCGCCCTCTGTTCACTGCCCGGCGGGCGTCTCCTGGTCCGTCCAGTGCCTGCTGCCCAGCGTGATCAGGCGCAGTTGCCGGATGGCCAGCCGGGTCACCCGCTCCCACTCGCCCTGCGGGGCCTCCAGCGCCTCCAGGAAGAGCTGGGCGGTGATGAGCATCTGGTCGACGTACAGATGCGCGAGCATCGTCAGGTCGTCGTCCCCCCAGCCCTCCGACTCGCGGTTCAGGGCCAGTTCGGCCTTCACCTCCTCGGTGAAGCGCGCGAGCTGGTCCCGGATCGCCTCGCGCACCGGCTGCACCCCGCCGTGCCGCTCGCGGGCGATGAAGCGGACGTGCGCCGGGAAGGCCCGTACATGCTGGTCGATCAACTCGACCGCGCGGCCGATGCGTTCCTCCGAGTCGTTCGCCGCCGACACCGTCGGCCCCACCATCGGGTGCAGGCTGCCCAGCGCCTCGTCGACCAGGGCCACCCCGAGGTCCGCGGTGGAGCGGAAGTGCCGGTAGAACGCGGTCGGCGCCACCCCCACGGCACGGGTCACCTCGCGCAGCCCCAGACTGCTCAGGCTCTGCTCCTCCAGCAGTACCAGCGCCGCGTCCAGGAACGCCTGACGGGTCTTCTGCTTCTGGGCCTGCCGGATGCCGAGGGTGTGACTCATGTCATCCAGTTAACAACTGTTCTCCGGAATTGGAAAGCCGCGCGGAGGGTTAAACTCGAAGTCAGTGAACAAGTGTTACTACAACTGTTCACCGAGACGACCCTGAGGGGGGATCGAAACCATGCTGTTCCTCGTTGCCGCACTCATGCTGCTCGGTGTCGCGCTCGGCACCGTGGCGCACGTACCGGTGGGCGTCAGCGTCGCCGTCGCCGCCTTCATCGGTGTCTGGCTCGTCGTCTTCGCCGTCCGTGAGCGCCATGGCCGACGTCGCACCACCAGCCACTGACCCGCCCGTCCGCACCGACCATCAGGAGCTGAGCACCATGCATCTCACCGCACCTGCCACCGGTCAGATCGAGGCGAAGCCGCGGCGCGACGCCGACGGCATGGCCGTCGCGTCCTTCATCCTCGGGCTGCTCGGACTGCTCGTCCTCAACCTGTTCCTGGGCCCCGTCGCCATCGTCCTGGCGGGCGTCTCGCTGTGGCGCGGCACGACCCGCCGGGGCCGCGCCTACCTCGGCATGGCGCTCGGTGTGGCCGACCTCGTGGTCCTGTTCGCCACCATGCAGTTCACCGACACGGTGTCCTGGAGCCTGTGACCCGCCGGCGCGGGGCCGGAGGCGGCTCCGCGCGGCCCGTAGAATCGGCGTCACCATGGCTTACCTCGACCACGCGGCCACCACGCCGATGCTTCCCGAGGCCGCGCGGGAGCTGACCGACCGGCTCGGCGTCACCGGCAACGCGTCCTCCCTGCACGCCTCCGGCCGCCGGGCGCGCCGGACCGTCGAGGAGGCCCGCGAAACCCTCGCCGAGGCCCTCGGCGCCCGCCCCAGCGAGGTGGTCCTCACCTCCGGCGGAACCGAGGCCGACAACCTCGCCGTCAAGGGTCTGTACTGGGCCCGCCGCGCCGCCGACCCGGACCGGGTCCGGGTGCTGGCCAGCCCCGTCGAGCACCACGCGGTGCTGGACGCCGTGCACTGGCTCGGTGAGCACGAGGGCGCCACCGTCGAGTACCTCCCCGTCGACGTGCACGGCCGCGTCCACCCCGAGGTGCTGCGCGAGGCCATCGCCCGCAACCCCGACGACGTCGCGCTGGCCACCGTGATGTGGGCCAACAACGAGATCGGCACCCTGATGCCGGTCCGCGAACTGGCCGACGTGGCCGCCGAGTTCGGGGTGCCGCTGCACGCGGACGCGGTGCAGGCGTTCGGCCAGGTGCCGGTCGACTTCGCCGCCTCCGGGCTCGCCGCGATGACCGTCTCCGGCCACAAGATCGGCGGCCCCTACGGCATCGGCGCCCTGCTGCTCGGCCGCGAGTACAGCCCCGTACCCGTGCTGCACGGCGGCGGCCAGGAGCGTCATGTCCGCTCCGGCACGCTGGACGTGCCCGCCACCGCCTCCTTCGCGGTCGCCGGACGCCTCGCCGCCGAACGGCAGGAGTGGTTCGCCCGCGAGATCGGCACCCTGCGCGACCGCCTGGTGGAGGCCGTACGGGCCGCCGTCCCGGACGCGCTGCTCGGCGGCGACCCGGCACCCGGCGGCCGGCTGCCCGCCAACGCGCACTTCACCTTCCCCGGCTGCGAGGGCGACTCGCTGCTCCTGCTGCTGGACGCCCAGGGCATCGAGTGCTCCACCGGCTCCGCCTGCACCGCGGGCGTCGCCCAGCCCAGCCACGTCCTGCTCGCCACCGGCACCGACCCCGACCTGGCGCGCGGCACCCTGCGCTTCTCGCTGGGCCACACCTCGACCCAGGACGACGTGGACGCGGTGGCCAAGGCCATCGGACCGGCGGTGGAACGGGCCCGCGCGGCGGGACTCGTCTAGGCCGGGGTCTTCCCCGGCGCCGTACGCGCGTTCCGCGCCAGCCGTATGTACCGGTCCCAGTCCCAGTGCGGGCCGGGGTCCGTGTGGTCCGTGCCCGGCACCTCGACGTGGCCGATGACATGCTCCCGGTCCACCGGCATGCCGTACCGCGCGCATATGGCGGCCGTCAGCCGGGCCGAGGAGGCGTACATCGCGTCGGTGAAGGACTTCGGGTCGTCCACGAAGCCGACGTGCTCGATGCCGACACTGCGCTCGTTGAAGGACCGGTTGCCCGCGTGGAAGGCCACGTCCAGCTCCCGGATGAGCTGGGTGACGCGGCCGTCCGCGCGCACGATGTAGTGCGCCGCCGCCTGGTGCGCCGGGTCCTGGAACACCTTCACCGCCGACGCGTACCCGCCCTGGGTGACATGGACGACCACCCGGTCCACCGGGTAGTCGTCCGGGCGGTCCGCGTGCCGGTAGTTGGCGGGGGAGGCCGCCACCCAGCGGGCGCCCGCGAAGTCCACCGCGCCCGGCACCCGCTGCCGCTCCACCCCCGGCAGCCGCCAGTACAGCCGGGCCAGCTCGTCGTGCGCCAGCGCGACCGCCCCCGCCGCGGCCACCGCGCCCCCGATGAGCAGCGCGCGCCGGCCCGGCCTGCGATCCCCGTCGTCCATCTCCACCCCGTACGCCCCGATTCCGCCGAACCCCTCCTGATCACCAACGCACACCCGGCGTCCCCGGTTCCCGCCGCCCCGTACCCTGGAAGGGCTATGACTGAGACCTCGCCGCGCCCCCTCCGCGTCCTCGCCGCCATGTCCGGTGGCGTGGACTCCGCCGTCGCCGCCGCGCGTGCCGCGGAAGCCGGTCACGATGTGACCGGTGTCCACCTCGCGCTCTCCGCCAACCCGCAATCCTTCCGGACCGGCGCGCGGGGCTGCTGCACCATCGAGGACTCCCGCGACGCCCGCCGCGCCGCCGACGTCATCGGCATCCCGTTCTACGTCTGGGACCTCGCCGACCGCTTCCGCGAGGACGTGGTCGAGGACTTCGTCGCCGAGTACGAGGCCGGGCGCACCCCCAACCCCTGCCTGCGCTGCAACGAGAAGATCAAGTTCGCCGCGCTGCTGGACAAGGCGCTCGCGCTCGGCTTCGACGCGGTCTGCACCGGCCACTACGCCAAGGTGCTGGTGGACGAGGACGGCAACCGCGAGCTGCACCGCGCCTCCGACATGGCCAAGGACCAGTCCTACGTGCTCGGCGTGCTGGACGACCGCCAGCTCGCGCACGCCCTGTTCCCGCTCGGGGACACCGTCACCACCAAGGACGAGATCCGCGCCGAGGCGGAGCGGCGCGGCCTGGCCGTCGCCAAGAAGCCCGACTCGCACGACATCTGCTTCATCGCCGACGGCGACACCCAGGGCTTCCTCGCCGACCGGCTCGGCAAGGCCGAGGGCGACATCGTGGACGAGGACGGCAACCGCCTCGGCACCCACGAGGGGGCCTACGGCTACACCATCGGCCAGCGCAAGGGCCTTCGCCTGGGCACCCCCGCCCCCGACGGCAAGCCGCGCTACGTCCTGGACATCTCCCCGGTCACCAACACCGTCACCGTGGGCCCGGCCGCCGCCCTCGACGTCACCGCGCTCACCGCCATCAAGCCCCGCTGGTGCGGTACCGCCCCCGAGGGCCCCGGCACCTACACCGCCCAGCTCCGCGCCCACGGCGGCGAGACCGAGGTCGACGCCGAGCTGGTGGACGGCGAACTGCGCGTCACCTTCACCGAGCCCGTCCGGGGCGTCGCGCCCGGCCAGGCGATCGTGCTGTACGACGGCACGCGCGTGGTCGGCTCGGCGACCATCGCCACGACCACGCGGGCCACGGCCGCCGCGGTCTGATCCCGGCCGGGCTCAGCCCGTGACGAAGTCGGCCAGCACCGGTGCGAGGAACGCCGGCTCGACCGCGTGCGTCTGCCCCTCCAGCACCGCGTACGCGCCGTCCGGCACCGCCTCCGCGACCGCGCGGGCGCCCGCGCGCAGCCACTGCGGGCTCAGGCTGCCCGCCATCGACAGCGCCGGTACCGGGACGCGGGCGAGCAGCTCCGCCGGGAGCAGCCCGTCGCCCATCAGGGCGGCGTCGTACGCCAGGCTCGGCGCGAGCTGCTCCAGGCCGGGCCACATGGGGGACTGGCGGGCCCGCTGGATCATCTCCTCGCCCAGCCCGGTCAGCCGCAGGAACAGCTCCGCCGCCCCGCCCCGGTCGCCGGCGGCCAACGCCTCGTCCAGGGCGGCCGCGTACGCCACCTGCCGCTCGGGGCCCTCGGGCAGGAAGTCGTTGAACGGCACCTCGTACACCGCCGCCCGGGTCACCGGCAGGCCGCTCGCGGCCGCCAGCAGCACCAGCGCGCCGCCCGAGGACAGCCCGAAGAGCGCCGCCTCGCCGCCCACCGCCTCCAGCAGCGCCGCCAGGTCCTCCACCTCGCGCTCGACCGCGTAGGGGGCCGTGTCGCCGCTCGCGCCCCGGCCCCGGCGGTCGTAGACGACGGCCCGGCAGCGGTCCGCGAGCGCCGCCGCCAGCGGGGCGAGCGTGAGTCCGGTGGACAGCGCGCCGCTGACCAGGATGACCATGGGCCCCTCACCGGTCACGCGGTACGCGAGCGAGGTCCCGTCGACGGAAGTCGTCTTCTTGTCCATGCCCGTGGAGACTGCCGTACGGGTGCCGGAGTCACCGGTCACGACACGGCGCGCCGGTCAGCCCACTTCGGGGGCGTAGAAGCAGTAGTGGTCCTTGATCCGGGCCACCTCCGGCTTCGGGTCCGGGTACGCCCACACCAGATCGGGCGCGTCCGGCAGCGACCAGTAGGACGCCGTGCCCTTGAAGGGACAGTCCGTGTGGGTGTCCGACGGGGTCAGCAGATCGAGCCGGACGTCCTCGGCGGGGAGGTAGTACCGGGGCGGACAGCCCGTCTCGCGCAGGACGAGGGGGCGGTCGGTCTCCGCGAGCACCTGGCCGTCGTGTACGACGCGCACGCGCTGCTCGCCCTCTTCGATGGTGATCGTGTGTCCGTGTGCCATACCCGGACAGCACGGGCGGGGCCGCCGATGTTCCCGCGTACCGTGGGCTCCATGAATATCTGCGTCTTCCTCTCCGCCGCCGACCTCGACGAGCGCTACACGCGCCCCACGCGTGAGTTCGGGGAACTGATCGGCAAGGGCGGCCACACGCTCGTCTGGGGCGGCTCGGACTCCGGCCTGATGAAGGTCGTCGCGGACGGCGTGCAGGAGGCCGGAGGCAGGCTCGTGGGCGTCTCCGTGGAGTTCCTGTCGGCGGTCGCCCGGCCCGGCGCCGACGAGATGGTGGTCGCCGCCGACCTCGCCGAGCGCAAGCGGCTGCTGATGGAGAAGGCCGACGCCGTGGTCATCATGGTCGGCGGGACCGGCACCCTGGACGAGGCCACCGAGATCCTGGAGCTGAAGAAGCACGGCCGTACCGCCAAGCCCGTGGTGCTGCTCAACACCGCCGGCTTCTACGACGGCCTGGAGCAGCAGTTCCGCCGCATGGAGGCCGAGGGCTTCCTGCCGCGCCCGCTGTCGGAGCTGATGTACTTCGCCGACAGTCCGGCCGCCGCCCTGGCCCACCTGGAGGAGTCCCTCGCCGCGGGCTGATGCGACCATGGCGGGCATGGCTACTCATGTGATCACCGGCGCCGGTTCCGGCATCGGCGCCGCCGTCGCCCGCCGTCTGCACGCGCGCGGGGACGACCTCGTGCTGCACGCGCGCGACGCGGGCCGCGCCAAGGAGCTGGCGGCCGAGTTCCCCGGCGCCACGACCCTGGTGGGCGACCTCGCCGACCCCGACAAGCTGTCCTGGGCCTTCTCCCACCAGTCGCTGCCGGACCGCGTGGACTCGCTGCTGCACATCGCCGGGGTCGTCGACCTCGGTGACGTCGGGGACCTCACCCCCAAGTCCTGGCGCCACCAGCTCAACGTCAACCTGATCGCGCCCGCCGAGCTGACCCGGCACTTCCTGCCCCAGCTCCGCACCGCCCGCGGCCAGGTGCTGTTCGTCAACTCCGGCGCCGGACTCAACGCCCACGCCGGCTGGTCCGCGTACGCCGCCTCCAAGCACGGGCTGAAGGCGCTGGCGGACTCGCTGCGCCAGGAGGAGCACGGCAACGGGGTCCGGGTCAGCTCCGTCTACCCCGGCCGCACCGCCAGCCCCATGCAGGCCAAGGTGCACCAGCAGGAGGGCAAGGAGTACGACCCCGCGCGGTTCATCGACCCCGAGTCGGTCGCGGACACGGTCCTGCTCGCCCTGGACCTGCCCAGGGACGCCGAGATCAACGACCTGACCGTGCGCCCCGGCCGCTGACGCGCCCGCCCGCCGTACGGCATACCCTGCCGGGGTGAGTGAGAACACCCAGGTCACCTTCCCCGCGGCCACCGGCGTCGGCTCGATGCCCGGCGGGGACGCGCGCGAGACCGCCAGGACCGTCACCGGCAGCCTGGAGGACTTCCCGTACCTCGCGGAGCTGCCCGCGCGCGGCCCCGGCGCCGACATGATCGGCCGCACCGCCGGGATGCTCGTCGAGCTGTACGCGCGCGTGGAGCCCAGCGGCTGGCGGCTGTCCGACCGGCCCG
>NZ_WWKH01000265.1:0-19552 GCF_009865595.1 Streptomyces sp. SID1328
GTCACACGTCACGGTGGGTGGGAACGGCGGGGGCGGGTGCGGATCCGGCGGGGTGCGGGGGTGTCTTTCGCACGTCGTCTGCGAGGGGGAAACGCGAGGGCGCCGTGCCCCTGGTTCCCGTGGCGGGAGGTGGGGGCACGGCGCCCTGGTGTGGTGCGGGGTGGGTGCGGGTCAGCGGCCCGCGCCGCCGTCGGCGTTGGGGCCGGCGTAGTCCTCGCCGTAGGCGCCCTTGGCGGGGCGGCGGCGGCGCATGGGCGGCTCGACGCCGTCGGCGAGGCGGCGGGCGGTGAGCAGGAAGCCGGTGTGGCCGATCATGCGGTGGTCCGGGCGGACGGCCAGGCCCTCGATGTGCCAGTTGCGGATCATCGTCTCCCAGGCGGTCGGCTCGTTGAAGCAGCCGATCTCGCGGATGGACTCGACGGTCCGGGCGAGCTGGGTGGTGGTGGCGACGTAGGCGCAGAGGATGCCGCCGGGGACGAGGGCCTTGGAGACGGCCTCAAGGCATTCCCAGGGGGCGAGCATGTCGAGGATGACGCGGTCGACGTCGGTGTCGGACAGGTTGTCCTGGAGGTCGCCGACGGTGAGCTGCCAGGCGGGGTGTTCGCCGCCGAAGTAGCGCTCGACGTTCTGCTTGGCGATCTCGGCGAAGTCCTCGCGGCGCTCGTAGGAGTGCAGCATGCCCTGGTCGCCGATGGCGCGCAGCAGGAAGCTGCTCAGCGAGCCGGAGCCCACGCCCGCTTCGACGACGCGGGCGCCGGGGAAGATGTCGGCGAAGGCCAGGATCTGCCCCGCGTCCTTGGGGTAGACCACGGCGGCGCCGCGGGGCATGGACAGGACGTAGTCGGGGAGCAGGGGGCGCAGCGCGAGGTAGGCGACGTTGCCGGTGGTGCGGACAACGCTGCCCTCGGGAGCGCCGATCAGTTCGTCGTGCGGGAAGGAGCCCTTGTGGGTGTGGAAGTTCTTCCCGGCTTCGAGCGTGAACGTGTAGTGGCGGCCCTTGGGGTCGGTCAGCTGAACCTGGTCCCCGACCTTGAAGGGCCCGCGCCTGCGGGCGGCACCGGTCGGTTCGGACATGTGACCAGCCTACCGGCAGGAGAAGGGGGCGCCGACCACGCTCCCTGGTACCGCTAGGAGGGTCGAGCCATGGCCTTCACGAAGGCGCGCTCCACGTCGGCCGCCGAGAGGACGCCGTAGATCTCGCCGGTGTTCTCGACGACCAGGTACTCGGTCGCGGGGGTGGCGCGGAGGGTGTCCAGGAGTTCCTCGCCGGAGAGTTCGGCGGAGACGCGCATGCCGTCGGTGAGGTCCTGGGCCAGTTCGCTGACGGGCACCCAGGGGCGGCGGTGTTCGGGGACGCCGACGATGGCGGCCTCGCGGACGAGGGAGAGGGGGGTGCCGTCGGCGTCGACGACGACGAGGGCGCGGGCGCCGGCGGCGTTGGCGCGGCGCAGGCCCTCGGAGAGGGGGGTGTCGCTCTGGACGGGGACGGCCCGGCGGGTGAGGGTGCGGGCGCGGAGGTCGGGGAGGTGTTCGCGCAGCCGGGCCATGCGGAGGCTGTTGCCGGCGCCGGTCCAGATGATGGCGGCGAGGATCGCGGCGAGCAGGGCGTCGGTGACGGTGTCCATGCCGCTGACGTCCCGGTCGCCGCCGAGGGAGCCGGACTGGTTGAGCAGGGGCAGTCCGATGAGGACGGAGACGGCGAGGGCGCGGCCGACCCAGGCGGCGGCGACGGTGCCGGTCATGGGGCGGCCGGTGATCTTCCAGACGACGGCGCGGAGCATGCGGCCGCCGTCGAGCGGGAGGCCGGGCAGCAGGTTGAAGATGGCGACGATCAGGTTGGAGATCATCAGCCCGGCGAGGAGGACGCCGGGTACGGTGCCGGGTTCGACGGGTTTGAGGGCGAGGTAGAAGAGTCCGGCGAGGGCGAGGGACAGCAGGGGCCCGACGAAGGCGAGGACGAATTCGCGGCCCGGTGTCTCCGCTTCCTTCTCGATCTCGGAGACGCCGCCGAAGAACTGGAGCTGGATGCGGCGGACGGGGAGTTTGAAGCGGAGGGCGGCGAGGGTGTGCGCGAGTTCGTGGACGAGGACGGAGGCGTAGAAGGCGACCGCGAAGAAGAGGGAGACGAGGTAGCGCAGGGCGCCGAGTTCGGGCAGGACGCGGTCGAGCTGGCCGCCGAAGACCCAGGTGATGAGGGCGGCGACGAGGAACCAGCTCGGGGCGACGTAGACGGGTACGCCGAAGGGGCGGCCCATGAGGATGCCGCCGCCGGGTTCCTTGGGGCGCTCGGGGGGCGGGTCGGTGCGGGCGATGCCGGCGTGGGCGAGGGAGCGGTGCTCGTGCTCGGTACGGTCGGCGGTGCCGTCGGGTCCGGGCTTGCCGGGATGACCCTGATCGCGTGCGGACTCGTGGCCGGGGTCGTGTTCCGGGTTCGGGGTGGGAGGCGCTGGGGGGTGGTCGGCCGGGTGGTTCTCGTCCGGCTGCGGCTGCCCGTTCCCGCCGGTCACGTCCACGGTGTCCCCATCGTTCGAAGCGTCTTCCGCGCGTGGCCGGGCGGAAGGGTCTCGGGTCGATGGTATGCGGCCCGGGTGGCGCGGTCCGCTCCGGCACCCTGGTGTGGAGGGGGCGTGAGGTGCGCGGCTGGGTCGCTGTCGGTGCCGGGCCGTATGGTCTTGGGTCATGGAGAGCAGCGGTGTGGAGAGTGCCCCCGAGGGCGTTTCGGGTGGCGAGGGCGGCGCGGAGGGTGTCGCGCGGGTCGCCGTGGCGCCGTCGTCGCTGTCTCCGTCGCGGGCGAGCGATTTCATGCGGTGCCCGTTGCTGTACCGGTTCCGGGTGATCGACCGGCTGCCGGAGAAGCCGAGTGAGGCTGCGACGCGGGGCACGCTGGTGCACGCGGTGCTGGAGCGGCTGTTCGACGCGCCGGCCGCGGAGCGTACGGCGCCGGCGGCGAAGTCGTTGATCCCGGCGCAGTGGGACCGGCTGCGGGAGAGCCGGCCGGAGGTCTCGGAGCTGTTCGAGGGTGATCCGGAGGGCGAGCGGCTGGCGCGCTGGCTGGGTGAGGCGGAGCGGCTGGTGGAGCGCTGGTTCTCGCTGGAGGACCCGACGCGGCTGGAGCCGGCCGAGCGCGAGATGTTCGTGGAGACGGAGCTGGATTCGGGGCTGCGGCTGCGCGGGATCATCGACCGGGTGGATGTGGCGCCGACGGGTGAGGTGCGCATCGTCGACTACAAGACGGGGAAGGCGCCGCGCCCGGAGTACGCGGAGGACGCGCTGTTCCAGATGAAGTTCTACGCGCTGGTGGTGTGGCGGCTGAAGCGGGTGGTGCCGCGCCGGCTGCAGCTGGTGTATCTCGGCAGTGGTGATGTGCTGACGTACGACCCGGTCCCGGCGGATCTGGAGCGGGTGGAGCGGAAGCTGCTGGCGTTGTGGGCGGCGATCCGGGAGGCGACGGAGTCGGGGGTGTGGCGGCCGCGGCCGACGAAGCTGTGCGGCTGGTGCGATCACCAGGCGGTGTGTCCGGAGTTCGGGGGTACTCCCCCGCCGTATCCGCTCGCCGTGAGGGCGGCGGAGTCGGGCGCGCAGGGCGCGGGCAGAATGGGGCCGGTCTAGCGAAGGAGTTCTCAGGTGGCCATCCGCGTCCTTTTGGTCGATGACCAGCCGCTGTTGCGTACCGGGTTCCGGATGATTCTGGAGGCGGAGCCGGACCTGGCGGTCGTCGGTGAGGCCGGTGACGGTCTGCAGGCGCTCGATCAGGTGCGTGCGCTGCAGCCGGATGTCGTGCTGATGGACATCCGGATGCCCCGGATGGACGGGGTGGAGGCGACCCGGCAGATCACGGGGCCGGAGCGGGACGGTCCGGCGAAGGTGCTGGTGCTGACGACGTTCGATCTGGACGAGTACGTGGTGGAGGCGCTCCGGGCGGGGGCGAGCGGGTTCCTGCTGAAGGACGCTCCGGCGGACGAGCTGGTGCAGGCGATCCGGGTGGTGGCGGCGGGCGAGGCGATGCTGGCGCCGAGCATCACGCGGCGGCTGCTGGACAAGTACGCGACGCATCTGCCGTCGGGCGAGGAGCCGGCGCCGAGCACGCTGCACACGCTGACGGACCGTGAGGTGGAGGTGCTGAAGCTGGTGGCGCGGGGGCTGTCGAACGCGGAGATCGCGGCGGATCTGTTCGTGAGCGAGACGACGGTGAAGACCCATGTGGGGCATGTGCTGACGAAGCTGGGCCTGAGGGACCGGGTGCAGGCGGCGGTGTACGCCTATGAGAGCGGTCTGGTGCGGCCGGGCGCGCAGTAGACACGGCTTCGAGGGCGCCCTTCCTGTGGGAGGGGCGCCCTCGGTGTTCCCTGGCGGGGGTTCAGCTCTTGCTGAGCTCCCAGAAGCGGAAGACGGTGGAGGCGTCGAGGCAGTACTCGAGGCCGTAGACGCCGTCCCGGACGACGGCGTACTGCTTGGCCTGCCAGACGGGGAGGATGGGCAGTTCGTCGGCGACGATGTCCTGGACCTGCGCGAAGTCCTTGTCGGTGGCCGCGCGGTCGCTCTGGGCGGCGGTGGCCGGGAGCAGGGTGCCGGTGAGGCGGCTGTTGTCGTAGTGGTTGGAGAGCACGTTGCCCTTGCCGAAGAAGGGCGCGGTGAAGTTGTCGGCGTCCGGGTAGTCGGGCACCCAGCCCTTGACGTAGACGCCGTACTTGCCGGCGGCGATGTCCTTCTCGTACTGGCCGAAGGGGACGGACTTGACGTCGGCTTCGAAGAGGCCGCTGGCGTTGAGCTGTCCGGCGACGGCGCGGAGTTCGGCGTCGGTGGCGGGGCCGTAGCGGGCGGGGGTGGACCAGAGGGTCAGCCTGACCTTGCCGGTGATGCCGTCGGCGTGCAGGTCCTGGGCGGCCTTGGTTCTGGAGGGGCGGGCGCCGTAGGTGTCGAAGAAGGCGGTGTTGTGGCCGATGATGCCGGCCGGGATGATCGAGTACAGCGGGGTGGCGGTGCCCTGGTAGACGTTGTGGATGAGGGCGTCGCGGTCGAGCAGGTGGGCGATGGCCTTGCGTACGCCGAGCTTTCCGGCGACGGGGTCCTTCATGTTGAAGACGAGGTGCTGGACCTCGGCGCTGCTGCCCTCGATGACGTCGATGCCCTTGGTGCCTTCCTGGGCGTCGATGTCGGTGATGTCGGTGGCACTCAGGCCGCGGTAGGCGATGTCGATGTCGCCGCCGAGGAGGGCCTTCTTCAGGGCCTTCTGGTCGCCGTGGAAGAACTTGAGGGTGACGCCGGAGTTCTTGATGTCGGCGGTGCCCCGGTAGTGGGAGTTGACCGAGAAGACAGCCCGGCCCTTGTCGAAGGAGTCGAGCTTGTAGGGGCCGGAGCCGATGGCCTTCTTGTCGGTGCGCAGGGCGCCGGCGTCGTACTGGCGGTGGTCGACGATGGAGCCGGCGCCGGAGGCGATCTTGCTGGGGAAGGTCGCGTCGGGGGCGTTGAGGTGGAAGACGACCGTCTTGGCGTCGGGTGTCTCGACCCGCTCCAGCGTCGGGAACATGACAGCAGGACCGGCGGGGTCGTTGATCTTCAGCAGGCGGTCGAAAGAGAACTTGACGTCCTCGGAGGTGAGGGAGTCGCCGTTGCTGAACTTCAGGCCGGGCTTGAGTTCGCACCTGAAGAGGGTGGCCCGGGTGTCACCGAAGACGCAGGACTTGGCGAGTTCGGGCTGGGGCTGGGTGCCGCCGTTGGGGAAGCTGAGCAGCGACTGGAAGACGTTGTTGAACAGCAGCCAGGAGCCGGGGTCGTAGCCCGATGCCGGGTCGGTCGCCAGGACGTCGTCGGACATCCCCATCACCATGGCCTGACCGGTGCCCTCGGCATCGTCGGTCCCGGAGCCGCAGCCGGTCAACAGGCCGCAGGCCAGCCCCGCCACTACGGGCAGGACCGGCCACTGGGTGCTCATCTTCACAGCAGTGCCTTGTCGTCGGTTCGTGGCCCGGAGCCGCCGTCGCGGCTCCGGGTACGGGAGACGTCAGCCGCTCACACCACGGCCGAGCTCCCACAGCTGAAGCGTCGACGAGGAGTTCAGGGCGTACGAGGTGCCCGTGATGTCGTCCCGTGCGGCGACGTACTGCTTGCCCTGCCACAGCGGCAGCACGGGGACGTCCTCGGCGACGGTGTCCTGGATCTCGGTGAGGCTCTTGGCGGCGTCGAGGCGGTCGGCCTCGCGGCGGGACTCGGGGATCAGCGTCCGCTCGATCGTGCTGTTGGCGTACGGCGAGCCGAGGAAGTTGTCCTTGTCGAGGAACGGCGCCAGGAAGTTGTCGGCGTCGGGGAAGTCGGGGAACCAGCCCATGCCGTAGACGTCGTACTGGCCCTTCTGCTCCGCGGGGCGGAAGGTGGCCCAGGGGTGGCCCTGGATGGTGACGTCGAAGAGGCCGCTGTCGGTGAGCTGCTTCTGCAGGACCTCGAACTCCTGCTTGGTGGCGGAGCCGTAGTGGTCGGTGGTGTAGTGCAGCGTCAGCTTGAGCGGGGAGGTGACGCCGGCCTTGGCGAGCAGCAGCTTGGCCTTGGCGACGCTCGGGTCGCCGTACTTGTTGAAGAACGAGTTGGAGTGGCCGGTCAGGGTGGCGGGCACCAGGGAGTACAGCGGCTCGGCCTGGGTTCCGTAGACCTTGGAGACCAGTTCGCCGCGGTTGATGACCTGGGCGATGGCCTGGCGGACGGCCTTGTCCTTGACCGTCTGCGCGTTGGTGTTGAAGGCGAGGTAGCGGATCTCGAGACCCGGCATGTCGACGAGGTCGGCGTGCCCGTCGGAACCGCCGTCGAGCTTCTGGATCTGGCTCGGCGACATGGTGCGGCTCATGACGTCGATGTCGCCGCGGTCCAGGGCGGCGCCCATCGCGTCGGCGTCGTCGAAGGAGCGGATCTCCACCTTGTCGTTGTTCAGCTCGGAACTGCCCTTGTACGAGGGGTTCTTGGTGAACGTGGCGCTGACCATGGCGTCGCCCTTGAGCTGCGCCTTGAAGGTGTACGGGCCGGAGCCGTCGACCTCGAAGCCGTCGCGCAGCTTGTCCTTGGCGTAGTCCTTGGGGTTCACGATGCCCGCGACCGGGGTGGACAGCTTGAACGGGAAGGTGGCGTCGGCCGTCTTCAGGTGGAAGATGACCTCGCGGTCGCCCTGGGTCTCGACGGTGTCGATGGTGTTCAGCAGGGCGGCGACACCGCTGTCGGCCTCGAGCTTGATGGCGCGGTCGATGGAGAACTTCACATCGGCGGCGGTGACGGGGTCGCCGGAGGCGAACTTCAGGCCGCTGCGCAGCTTGCAGGCGTAGCGCTCGTTGCCGGTGTCGGTGAAGCTGCAGCTCTCGGCGGCCTCCGGGACGGGGCTGCCCTCGCCCTTGGGCTGGGTCATCAGCGTCTGCACGGTCTGACGCAGGATGTTCCAGGTGCCGACGTCGTAGGCGTAGGCGGGGTCGAGGGGCGCGGGGGCGTCGCTCGTGGCCGTGAACCTGTCCGTGGTGCCGACGACGATGGGGTCGCCGTTCTTGGCCCCACTGTCGGTTCCGCCGCACGCGGCGAGAACCGGCGTGAGCAGGCCGGCCACTGCCGGCAGCACCAGAGTCTTGCGGTTCATGCGGGACGTTCTCCAGAGCTGTTCGATTCCGTGAACCGGCAAGCTTCGGATGGGCGCGGCGGGTCACGGGGGTTGCTGCGATGTTGTCGCGTCGACATTAGTCCGCGCCCGCAGGGCGCTTCGCGGCCCCCGGAGTTGAGGGCTCATCACGCAGTGAAACCGGGTGTGGACGCACCGAAAAACCGACAGCGGCAGGATTCGTACAACGGTCCATCAATCGGGACACATGGGCCCGCGGACGGGGCGTTCGGCGCCGTTTTCTGCACACGTCGGGGGACGTTGTCGAGACCGGCTGGAGTGGCGAACGTCACAGTGTCAACTGCGGTCCAGGATACCGGAATTCACCCGGTTCGACGACCGGGGAATTTCCGCCGGGGCGCAGCTCCGGGGAATTGCGCCCCTGGTCAGCATTGTTTTCGCACGCTGGGTGAACGCCTAGTGCGTGAGCGTCATCAGGCCGCGCAGAAAAGACAGGTCGACCTGTTCCAGCGAGGGTACGACGGTGCGCCGTTCGGCCGGGACGATGGGGGCGATGGAGGGCACGGCGACCACGTGGCAGCCGGCGGCCTCGGCGGCGGCGACCCCGGTGGCGGTGTCCTCGATGACGGCGCAGCGGGCCGGGTCGGCGCCGAGTCCGGCGGCGGCCAGCAGGTAGGGGTCGGGGTGGGGCTTGGTGCGGGAGACCTCGTCGCCGCCGATGGAGAGGGAGAAGTGGTGCGGGCCGAGCGCGGTCAGCACACGGTCGATGATGCGCCGGTGGGAGGCGGAGACCAGGGCGGTCGGGATGTCGTGCTCGTGGAGTTCGGCGAGCAGCCGGGCGGCGCCGGGCATCAGCGGGAGATGGCTGCCGATCCGGGCCTCGAACCCGTCGTTGAGCAGGACGGAGAGTTCGGCGAGGGTGATGGCGGCGCCGGTGGCCTCGATGAGGAAGCCGGCGCTGCGGGTCATGGGGCCGCCGACGACGACGTGCCGCCAGGACTCGTCGAGGGTGTGCCCGAGGGCGGCGAAGACCTCGACCTCGACGTCCCACCAGAATCCCTCGGTGTCCACCAGGGTGCCGTCCATGTCGAGGAGGACCGCTTGCAGGGCGGACCCTTCGGCCGTACGGGTTCCGAGCGCGGGGACCGTGCTGGTCATCCGGGCGCACCTCCTTGAGGGACGATCAGGCCGGTTCCCTGAGAGGGAACCGGCCTGCGGTGGACCGACCAGCATACGTCGCTTGCGCCCGAAGCGCCTGTTGTGTGCGCGTGTCGCGCCGACCGGCCTGGTCAGCGTGGTCAGCGGGCGTTGAAGTACTTCGCCTCGGGGTGGTGGATGACGATGGCGTCGGTGGACTGCTCGGGGTGGAGCTGGAACTCCTCGGAGAGGTGGACGCCGATCCGCTCGGGCTGCAGCAGGTCCGCGATCTTGGCGCGGTCCTCCAGGTTGGGGCAGGCGCCGTAGCCGAGGGAGAAGCGGGCGCCCCGGTACTTCAGGGCGAACATGTCCTCGATGTCGGCGGGGTCCTCCCCGGCGAAGCCGAGTTCGGCGCGGACGCGGGCGTGCCAGTACTCGGCCAGCGCTTCGGCCAACTGGACGGAGAGGCCGTGCAGTTCCAGGTAGTCGCGGTAGGCGTTGGCCTCGAAGAGCTTGGCGGTCTCCTCGCCGATGCGGGAGCCGACGGTGACGACCTGGAGGCCGACGACGTCCCGCTCGCCGGACTCCTCCGGGCGGAAGTAGTCCGCGAGACAGAGCCGGCGGCCCCGGCGCTGGCGGGGGAAGGTGAAGCGGGTGCGTTCGTTGCCGTCCTCGTCGAGGATGATCAGGTCGTCGTCCTTGGAGACGCAGGGGAAGTAGCCGTGGACGACAGCGGCCTCCAGCAGGTTCTCCGTCTGGAGCCGGTCGAGCAGGCCGCGCAGCCGGGGGCGGCCCTCGGTCTCGGCCAGCTCCTCGTAGGAGGGGCCGTCGCCGGTGCGGGCCTGCTTGAGCCCCCACTGGCCCTTGAAGAGGGCGCCCTCGTCCAGCCAGGACGCGTACTCCTTGAGCTGGATGCCCTTGACCACACGGGTGCCCCAGAACGGCGGGGTGGGCACCGGGTTGTCGGTGCGCACGTCGGAGCGGACGTGGCCCTCCTGCGGGGTCTCCTCGGGGAGGTCGGCGACGGGGGTGGCGCGGGCCCGGCGCTGCTTCAGCTCGGGGAGCTGCGCGCCGGGCAGGCCGCGCTTGACGCCGATGAGGGCGTCCATCAGGCGCAGGCCCTCGAAGGCGTCGCGGGCGTAGCGGACCTCGCCCTCGTAGATCTCGTGGAGGTCCTGCTCGACGTAGGCGCGGGTGAGTGCGGCGCCGCCCAGGATCACCGGGTAGTCGGCGGCCATGCCGCGCTGGTTCAGCTCCTCCAGGTTCTCCTTCATGATCACCGTGGACTTGACCAGGAGGCCGGACATGCCGATGACGTCGGCGCGGTGCTCCTCGGCGGCGTCCAGGATCGCGGAGACGGGCTGCTTGATGCCGAGGTTGACGACGTTGTAGCCGTTGTTGGACAGGATGATGTCCACGAGGTTCTTGCCGATGTCGTGGACGTCGCCGCGCACGGTGGCCAGCACGATCGTGCCCTTGCCCTCGGCGTCGGACTTCTCCATGTGCGGTTCCAGGTGCGCGACGGCCGTCTTCATGACCTCGGCGGACTGGAGCACGAAGGGAAGCTGCATCTGGCCGGAGCCGAAGAGTTCACCGACGGTCTTCATGCCGTCGAGGAGGGTGTCGTTGACGATGTCGAGGGCGGGGCGGTCCTGGAGGGCCTCGTCCAGGTCGGCTTCGAGGCCGTTGCGCTCGCCGTCGACGATGCGGCGCTTGAGGCGCTCGTTCAGGGGCAGCGCGGCCAGTTCCTCGGCCTTGCCGGCGCGCAGCGACTTCGCGGTGGCGCCCTCGAAGAGCGCCATCAGCTTCTGCAGCGGGTCGTAGCCCTCGGCGCGGCGGTCGTGGATGAGGTCGAGGGCGGTCTGCACCTCCTCCTCGCTGAAGCGGGCGATGGGCAGGATCTTGGAGGCGTGCACGATGGCCGAGTCCAGGCCCGCCTTGACGCATTCGTCGAGGAAGACGGAGTTCAGCAGGATGCGGGCGGCCGGGTTGAGGCCGAAGGAGATGTTGGAGAGGCCGAGCGTGGTCTGGACGTCCGGGTGGCGCCGCTTGAGTTCGCGGATGGCCTCGATGGTGGCGATGCCGTCCTTGCGGGACTCCTCCTGACCGGTGCAGATGGTGAAGGTCAGGGTGTCGATGAGGATGTCCTCCTCGCGGATGCCCCAGTTCCCGGTGAGGTCGTCGATGAGCCGTTCGGCGATCTCGACCTTCTTCTGGGGGGTGCGGGCCTGGCCCTCCTCGTCGATGGTGAGCGCGATCAGGGCGGCGCCGTGCTCGCGGGCGAGCCGGGTGACCTTGGCGAAGCGGGAGTCGGGGCCGTCGCCGTCCTCGTAGTTCACCGAGTTGATCACCGCGCGGCCGCCGAGCTTCTCCAGGCCGGCCTGGATGACGTCGACCTCGGTGGAGTCGAGCACGATCGGCAGGGTGGAGGCGGTGGCGAGACGGCCGGCGAGTTCGGCCATGTCGGTGACGCCGTCGCGGCCGACGTAGTCCACGCAGAGGTCGAGCATGTGCGCGCCCTCGCGGATCTGCTCGCGGGCCAGCTCCACGCAGTCGTCCCAGCGGGCCTCCAGCATGGCCTCGCGGAACTTCTTCGAGCCGTTGGCGTTGGTGCGCTCGCCGATGGCGAGGTAGGAGGTGTCCTGGCGGAACGGCACGGACTGGTAGAGCGAGGCGGCGCCCGCCTCGGGCCGCGGCTGCCGTTCGGACGGGGTGAGGTCGCGGACCCGCTCGACGACCTGGCGCAGGTGCTCGGGCGTGGTGCCGCAGCAGCCGCCGACCAGCGAGAGGCCGTACTCGTGGACGAAGGTCTCCTGGGCGTCGGCCAGCTCGGGGGCGGTGAGCGGGTAGTGCGCGCCGTCCTTGCCGAGGACGGGGAGGCCGGCGTTGGGCATGCAGGCCAGCGGGATGCGGGCGTTGCGGGCGAGGTGGCGCAGGTGCTCGCTCATCTCGGCGGGGCCGGTGGCGCAGTTCAGGCCGATCATGTCGATGCCGAGGGGTTCCAGCGCGGTGAGCGCGGCGCCGATCTCGGAGCCGAGCAGCATGGTGCCGGTGGTCTCGACGGTCACCGAGACGATGACCGGCAGGTCGATGCCGAGGGCGTCCAGGCCCCGCCGGGCGCCGAGGACGGCGGCCTTGGTCTGGAGGAGGTCCTGGGTGGTCTCGATCAGCAGGGCGTCGGCGCCGCCGGTGACGAGTCCCTCGGCGTTCTGCTGATAGGCGTCGCGCAGGGTGGTGTACGGGGCGTGGCCGAGGGTGGGCAGCTTGGTACCGGGGCCCATGGAGCCGAGAACCCAGCGGGGGCGGCCGTCGCGTGCGGTGAACTCGTCGGCGACCTCGCGGGCGATGCGGGCACCGGACTCGGAGAGTTCGTGGACGCGCTCGGAGATGTCGTACTCGCCGAGGGCGGAGTGGTTCGCGCCGAAGGTGTTGGTCTCGACGCAGTCGACGCCGACCGCGAAGTACTCCTCGTGCACGGAGCGCACGATGTCGGGCCGGGTGAGGTTGAGGATCTCGTTGCAGCCCTCGAGCTGCTGGAAGTCGTCGAGCGTGGGTTCCTGGGCCTGGAGCATGGTGCCCATGGCTCCGTCGGCGACCACCACACGGGTGGCGAGGGCCTGACGGAGCGCGGACGCACGGGTCCGGCTGTCGGCGGAAGGGGACGTCGGCGACGAGGCCATGAAGGGGCTCCCTTGGATGCGACGGCTGTCGGCTATGCGCCCGCTCCGGCCGGGGCCGGGGTGGGGCACGGCGCCAGAGTAACCGCCAGTGGGCTTGGATGGGCACAGGCGTCCACGACACGGACGCGGATGGCGGAGTCCGGCCGGTGGGTGCGGTGGCCGGAACCCGACGGGTGTTCCGGCCTGGCCCTGCTCATTGGCGGGAGATCGACACGGACCGGTAATGTTCGGCATTGCCGAACGCGTGAGGGATGGCTCGGCGCTGGCCGATGCGGACGGAGGCAGGACGTCGATGGCACGGAACATCCAGTCGCTCGAACGGGCGGCCGCGATGCTGCGCCTGCTCGCGGGCGGCGAGCGGCGGCTCGGCCTCTCCGACATCGCCTCGTCGCTGGGCCTGGCCAAGGGCACCGCGCACGGCATCCTGCGCACCCTCCAGCACGAGGGCTTCGTGGAGCAGGACGAGGCCTCGGGCCGCTACCAGCTGGGCGCGGAGCTGCTGCGGCTGGGCACCACCTACCTGGACGTGCACGAGCTGCGCGCGCGAGCCCTGGTGTGGACCGACGACCTGGCCCGCTCCAGCGGGGAGAGCGTGTACCTGGGCGTGCTGCACCAGCAGGGCGTGCTGATCGTGCACCACGTCTTCCGCCCGGACGACAGCCGTCAGGTGCTGGAGATCGGGGCGATGCAGCCCCTGCACTCCACGGCGCTCGGCAAGGTGCTCTCGGCTTACGACCCGGTGGCCCACAGCGAGGCGCTGGACTCCTCCCGCAAGGCGTTCACCGACCGTACGGTGTGCGCGCCGGAGGAGTTCGAGCACGTCCTGGACCTCACGCGGGCGCGCGGGTACGCGGCCGACCTGGAGGAGACCTGGGAGGGCGTGGCGTCGATCGCCGCGCCGATCCACGACCGGCGCCGGATGCCGGTGGGCGCGGTGGGGATCGCCGGCGCCGTGGAGCGGCTGTGCCGGGACGGCGAGCCGCGTCCGGAGCTGATCGCGGCGGTGCGGGACTGCGCCCGCGCGGTCTCCCGCGACCTGGGCGCCGCCCGCTTCTGAGCACGGCCTTCCGCGGAGGGCCGGTCTGCTGTGCCCCCGTCCGTAACGATCCGGCGTTCTGTGCTTTTTTTCGCCCCCGGAACTCTTGACGCGTGCGCGCGCCGAAAGCGAGACTCCCGTCCATCGGTCGGCATTGTCGAACACCTATCGGTATTACGCGTTAGGGTGGGGCAGCGCCAAGGGCCGGGTTTCCCTGGACCAATGACAAAGGAGTCGCGGGTGTCCAGCTCCGACATCTTCATCGGCGAGACCATAGGTACCGCCGTTCTCATCCTGCTCGGCGGCGGTGTGTGTGCCGCCGTGACACTGAAGGCGTCCAAGGCGCGCGGCGCCGGATGGCTGGCCATCGCCTTCGGGTGGGGTTTCGCCGTTCTGACGGCCGTCTACACCTCGGCGCCCCTCTCCGGCGCGCATCTCAATCCGGCCGTGACCCTCGCGCTGGCGATCAAGGACCACGACTTCGACACGCTTCCCGCGTACTGGGGCGGCCAGTTGCTGGGCGCGATGATCGGCGCCACGCTGGTCTGGGTGGCCTACCTGGGCCAGTTCCGCGCCCACCTGACCGACCAGGAGATCGTCGGCGGGCCCGGCGCGCAGGACACGGTCAAGGCGGTCGAGGCCGAGGAGGCGGCCGCGGGCCCGGTACTGGGCATCTTCTCCACCGGTCCGGAGATCCGGAACGCGGTGCAGAACCTTCTGACGGAGATCATCGGCACGATCGTGCTGGTGCTGGCGGTCCTCACGCAGGGCCTGAACAACGAGGGCAACGGCCTGGGCCCGGTGGGCGCGCTGATCACGGCCCTGGTGGTCGTCTCGATCGGCCTGTCGCTCGGCGGTCCGACGGGGTACGCGATCAACCCGGCACGTGACCTGGGACCGCGCATCGTGCACGCGCTGCTGCCGCTGCCCAACAAGGGCGGTTCGGACTGGAGCTACGCATGGGTGCCGGTGGTCGGGCCGCTGATCGGCGGCGCGATCGCTGCGGGCCTCTACAACGTCGCTTTTGCTTGATGAGTAACGATTTGCGCGAAAAGCACCGATCATTCGAGTAAGCGCCGTACACACCGCCACCTCACCTCGGATCTCCCAGGAGCACAAAGTGACCGACGCCCACACCGCAGGCCCCTTCATCGCGGCGATCGACCAGGGCACGACCTCCTCGCGCTGCATCGTCTTCGACAAGGACGGCCGCATCGTCTCCGTCGATCAGAAGGAGCACGAGCAGATCTTCCCCAAGCCCGGCTGGGTCGAACACGACGCGAACGAGATCTGGACGAACGTCCAGGAGGTCGTCGCCTCCGCCATCGCCAAGGCGAACATCACGCGGGACGACATCAAGGCCATCGGCATCACCAACCAGCGCGAGACGACCGTGCTGTGGGACAAGAACACCGGTGAGCCCGTCCACAACGCCATCGTCTGGCAGGACACCCGTACCGACGCCCTCTGCCGCGAGCTGGGCCGCAACGTCGGCCAGGACCGCTTCCGCCGCGAGACCGGCCTGCCGCTGGCGTCCTACTTCGCCGGCCCCAAGGCCCGCTGGCTGCTGGACAACGTGGAGGGTCTGCGGGAGCGCGCCGAGGCCGGGGACATCCTCTTCGGCACCATGGACAGCTGGGTCATCTGGAACCTGACCGGCGGTGCCGACGGCGGCAAGCACGTCACCGACGTCACCAACGCCTCGCGCACCATGCTGATGAACCTGCACACCATGGAGTGGGACAAGAAGATCTGCGAGTCCATCGGGGTGCCGGAGCAGATGCTCCCCGAGATCCGCTCCTCCGCCGAGGTCTACGGCGAGATCACCGGCGGCAGCCTCGGCGACCTGCTCGGCGGCACCCCCGTCGCCTCCGCGCTCGGCGACCAGCAGGCGGCCCTGTTCGGCCAGACCTGCTTCTCCGAGGGCGAGACCAAGTCGACCTACGGCACCGGCACCTTCATGGTGATGAACACCGGCGAGAAGATCATCAACTCCTACGCCGGCCTGCTCACCACCGTCGGCTACAAGATCGGCGACAAGCCGACCGTGTACGCCCTGGAGGGCTCCATCGCCGTCACCGGCTCGCTGGTGCAGTGGATGCGCGACCAGATGGGCCTCATCTCCACCGCCGCCGAGATCGAGACCCTCGCGCTCTCGGTCGAGGACAACGGCGGCGCCTACTTCGTACCGGCCTTCTCCGGTCTGTTCGCCCCGCACTGGCGCTCCGACGCGCGCGGTGTGATCGCCGGCCTGACCCGGTACGTCACCAAGGCGCACCTCGCGCGCGCCGTCCTGGAGGCCACCGCCTGGCAGACGCGGGAGATCGCGGACGCCATGACGAAGGACTCCGGGGTCGAGCTGACCACGCTCAAGGTGGACGGCGGCATGACCGCGAACAACCTGCTGATGCAGCAGCTCGCGGACGTGCTCGACGCCCCCGTGGTGCGCCCGATGGTCGCCGAGACCACCTGTCTCGGTGCCGCCTACGCCGCCGGCCTCGCCGTCGGCTTCTGGTCCGGCACGGACGAGCTGCGCGCCAACTGGCGCCGGGCCGCCGAGTGGACCCCCCGCATGGACGCGGAGACCCGCGACCGTGAGTACAAGAACTGGCTCAAGGCCGTCGAACGGTCCATGGGCTGGCTCGAGGACGAGAGCTGACCCCCTAGGTCCGGCTCCGACGAGGAGTGAAGTACCCGACATGACCAGTCCCACCACCCTGCAGTCCGTACCTGCCCTGGGCACGCACCCGGCCTCCGGCTCCAACCCGAGCCGCGCCGAGACCCGGGAGCAGCTCGCGCGGGCGTCGTACGACCTCCTTGTGATCGGCGGCGGCATCCTGGGCATCTCCACCGCCTGGCACGCCGCGCAGTCCGGGCTCAGGGTGGCGCTGGTCGACGCCGGCGACTTCGCCGGAGCCACCTCGTCCGCCTCCTCCAAGCTGCTCCACGGCGGGCTCCGCTACCTCCAGACCGGCGCGGTGAAGCTGGTCGCGGAGAACCACTTCGAGCGGCGCGCGGTCTCCCGCCAGGTGGCCCCCCACCTGGCGAACCCGCTCACCTTCTACCTCCCGGTGTACAAGGGCGGCCCGCACAGCGCGGCCAAGCTCGGCGCGGGCGTGTTCGCCTACTCCGCGCTCTCCGCGTTCGGCGACGGCGTGGGGCACCTGCTCTCGCCGGCCAAGGCCGCGCAGGACGTGCCCGAGCTGCGTACCGACAACCTGAAGGCCGTGGCCGTGTACGGCGACGACCAGATGAACGACGCCCGCATGGCGCTGATGACGGTCCGCGCGGCCGTCGACGCGGGCACGGTCGTGCTGAACCACGCCGAGGTCACCGGGCTGCGCACCACGCGCGGCCGGGTCACCGGCGCCGAGCTGAAGGACCGGCTCACCGGCGAGGAGTTCGGCGTCGACGCCCGTCTGGTGCTGAACGCGACCGGCCCCTGGGTGGACCACCTGCGCCGGATGGAGGACCCGCACGCGGCCCCCTCGATCCGCCTGTCCAAGGGCGCGCACCTGGTCCTGAAGCGCACCGCCCCCTGGAAGGCGGCGCTGGCCACCCCGATCGACAAGTACCGCATCACCTTCGCCCTGCCCTGGGAGGACATGCTGCTGCTCGGCACCACCGACGAGGTGTACGAGGGCGACCCGGCGGACGTGTCGGTCACCGAGTCGGACATATCCCAGATCCTGGACGAGGCCGCGTTCTCCGTCCGGGACCAGCAGCTCCAGCGGGATCTGATCACCTACTCCTTCGCCGGGCTGCGGGTGCTGCCGGGCGGGCCCGGTGACACCGCGAAGGCCAAGCGGGAGACCGTGGTCACCGAGGGTCCGGGCGGGATGCTCTCGGTGGCGGGCGGCAAGTGGACGACGTTCCGGCACATCGGACGGACCGTGCTGAAGAAGCTGGAGGGGCTGCCGGGCCGCCCGCTCGGTGACGACTTCGAGCCGGTGTCGGAGCTGCCCAAGCGGCTGCCGCTGCCCGGTGTGGCCAACCCGCGCGCGGTCGAGCACCGGCTGCTGGTGGACCGTCCGGCGCCCGGTCCGCGCATGGGCGCCGACACCGCCCGCCACCTGGCCACCCACTACGGCTCGCTGGCCTTCGACATCGCCCGCCTGGCCAACGAGCACCCGGAGCTGGCCGAGCGGGTCCACCCCGACGCGCCGGAGATCTGGGCGCAGGTGGTCTGGGCCCGCGACCACGAGTGGGCCGAGACCCCGGACGACGTGCTGCGCCGCCGCACCACGCTCACCATCCGCGGCCTGGCCACGGACGAGGTGCGCGCGCAGGTGCGTGAGGTGCTCGACAAGAAGCAGTGACAGACGCGTCCCGGGGGCGGTTCCGTGTCGGCGGAACCGCCCCTCGCGCGTGTCCGCGCCTCCATCCGCCCCCGAACACTCCCGCGCGCTCCCTCGAACGTGTTTCAAAGTGTGCGTTTACCACCCCGTCTACGGTTAAAACGGATCTTTCCGACAACACTGGACCCGGCGGCAGTGGGACCGGCGAGAGCAGAGCGGGGCGTGGCCCAGGTGCGGGGAGCGGTCATATGCGAGGCGGATGGCACGCGGCGCGGACGCGGCGGCGCCTCGGCCTCGGGGCGTGCGGTGCCGCGCTCGCGGGGGTCCTGTGTGCCGGTGATGGTGCTGCCCGGCGACCGGGGCGGCCTGGCGCATGTCGGGACCCGGCTGTGGCTGCCGCTGGGCGCGGCCGCGCTGGCGCTGAGTGCCTGGGGGCGGTTCGCGGTGGCGCGGGTGTGGCTGGCGGTGACCGGGCGGCTGCCGTGACGGCTGATGGCGTTCCCGGAGGACGCCCACCGGCGGGGTGTGCTGCGCAGGTCGGGCGCGTGCTTCGAGTTCCGGCACCTGCGGCTCCAGTCGCACCTGGCGGGCGGCGGGGCCGGGGTGCGGGGCCAGGGCGGTCCGGTGGACGGCGCCTGGGAGCAGGCCCCGCCGCGGGGTGTTCGGGGCCGGGGTTCGGGGCAGTGATCCGTTCAGCCCCTTGTGAGGGGGCTGCTGAGGCTCCCGTAGGACGCCGTAAGGTTGGGTGGTCAGGCGAGAGCACGTCGGAAGGAGGCACTGGGTGATCGAGCTGGAGGGTGTTCGCGAGCTGATCGACCCAGTCATGGTGGCCGCGTTCGAGGGCTGGAACGATGCCGGTGACGCCGCCTCCACGGCGGTCGCGCATCTGGAACGCGAGTGGAAGGGCGAGGTGTTCGCGGCGCTGGACGCCGAGGACTACTACGACTTCCAGGTGAACCGCCCCACGGTCTTCATGGAAGGCGGCGTACGCAAGATCACCTGGCCGACGACCCGGCTGTCGGTGGTCCGCGTCGGCGGGGACAAGCCCCGTGACCTGGTGCTGGTGCGCGGCATCGAGCCGTCGATGCGCTGGCGCTCGTTCTGCAACGAACTGCTGGGCTTCGCCCACGAACTCGGCGTGGAGCTGGTGGTGATCCTGGGCGCGCTGCTCGGCGACACCCCGCACACCCGCCCGGTCCCGGTGAGCGGGGTCACCTCGGACGGTGACCTGGCGCGCCGGATGAACCTGGAGGAGACCAAGTACGAGGGCCCGACGGGCATCGTCGGGGTGCTCCAGGAGGCGTGCACGCACGCCGGGGTGCCCGCGGTGTCGCTGTGGGCGGCGGTGCCGCACTACGTCTCCCAGCCGCCCAACCCCAAGGCCACGCTGGCGCTGCTGAACCGTCTCGAGGACCTGCTCGACCTGCGTGTACCGCAGGGGGAGCTGCCCGAGGACGCGCGTGCCTGGCAGACGGGCGTGGACCAGCTGGCGGCCGAGGACAGCGAGGTCGCCGAGTACGTGCAGACGCTGGAGGAGGCCCGCGACACCGCCGAGCTGCCGGAGGCGTCCGGCGAGGCCATCGCGCGCGAGTTCGAGCGGTACCTGCGCCGCCGGGACGTCGGCGGCCCCGGCGGCCACGCCACGGCGGACGGTTCGGAGGGCGGGCCGTACCGACGGGACACGCCGAGCGGCCGTACCCGTCCGCCCAAGCCCCCGAAGCCGGAGGCGCCGGGCGCGTCCGAGGGCGGCGACGAGCCGGACGGCTCGGAGGACTGAGAAAGCGGGGGCGGTACCCGGCCGGGTACCGCCCCCGCT
>NZ_WWKH01000266.1:0-19325 GCF_009865595.1 Streptomyces sp. SID1328
CCCGCCGCCCCGCGTCCGCCAAGGGCGGCGCCACCACTCCCTGGCTGCTCCTCGCGCCCTGTCTGCTGATCCTCGCCGGTGTCATGGGCTACCCCCTGGTCCGGCTGGTCACCCTGTCGTTCCAGAAGTTCGGCCAGTCCCAGCTCTGGGGCTTCAAGGAGCCGGAGTCCGTCGGCTTCGACAACTTCTCCAAGGTGCTGAGCGACGGCGACTTCTGGCAGGTCGTGCTGCGCACCATCGGCTTCACCGCCGGCGCCGTCCTCTTCACGATGGTCCTCGGCATGCTGATCGCCCTGCTGCTCCAGCGGGTCTCCGGCTGGGTGAAGACCCTCATCAACATCGCGCTGGTGGCGAGCTGGGGCATGCCCGTCATCGTCGCCACCACCGTCTTCAAGTGGCTCTTCGACGCCGACTACGGCATCCTCAACGCCCTCATCAGCAAGCTGCCCGGCGTCGACCTGATCGGCCACAACTGGTTCGCCAGCGGTCCCGAAGGTCTCGCGGTGATCATGCTGCTGGTGGTCTGGGGCGCGGTGCCCTTCGTGGTCATCACCCTCAGCGCCGGACTCACCCAGGTCCCCGCCGAGCTGGAGGAGGCCGCCCGGCTGGACGGCGCGGGCTCCTGGGGTGTCTTCCGGTACGTCACCCTGCCGGTGCTCAAGCCGGTGATCGTCATGCTGACGACCCTCTCGGTCATCTGGGACATGGGTGTCTTCCCGCAGGTCTTCGTGATGCGCAACGGCCACCCCGAGGCCCAGTTCCAGCTCCTCACCACCTACTCCTACGACCGCGCCTTCGTGGTCAACGACTACGCCCAGGGCTCCGCCATCGCCCTCATCACCGTGGTGCTGCTGCTCGGCGTCGTCGCCGTCTACATGCGCCAGATGCTCAAGATCGGAGAGGTCGAGTGACCAGCACGGCTTCCCCCGCCCGCCGGACCTCCAAGGCCGGCTGGAACATCCTCGGCCTCCTCGTCGCCGCCACCGCGGGCTTCCCCGTCTACTGGATGCTCGACACCGCGATCAAGCCGGCCAAGGACGCCATCGACCCCGACCCGAGCCTGCTGCCCACCGGGTTCACCCTGGACAACTTCAGCCGGGCCTTCGACATCGCCGACTTCTGGGGGCCGGTCGGCCGCAGCCTGGTCGTCTCGCTGTCCGTGGTCCTCATCGGCGTGGTCGTCGGCATGCTCGCCGCGCTCGCCATCTCCCGGTTCGCCTTCCGGGGCCGGAAGATCGTGATCGTCGGCATCCTCGCGGTGCAGATGGTCCCGCTCGTCGCCATGATCATCCCGGTCTTCCTGCTGCTGAACGACCTGCATCAGTACGACAAGCTCACCGGCCTGATCATCACCTATCTGACCTTCATCCTGCCGTTCACCGTGTGGACCCTGCGCGGCTTCATCGTCAACATCCCGCGCGAGCTGGAGGAGGCGGCCATGGTCGACGGCTGCTCCCGCACCGGCGCCTTCATCCGCGTGGTCTTCCCGCTGCTCGCTCCCGGCATGGTCGCCACCTCGGTCTACGGCTTCATCCAGGCGTGGAACGAGTACCTCTACGCCCTGATGCTGCTCAGCCAGGAGAACCAGACGGCCACCGTCTGGCTCGGCAACTTCACCACCAAGCACGGCACCGAATACGCCCCGATGATGGCCGGCGCCACCATGATGGCCGTGCCGATCGTCGTGCTGTTCCTCCTCGTCCAGCGCAAGATGGCCGCGGGGCTGACCGCGGGCGCCGTGAAGGGATAACGCCACCCGATGACGACAATCGCCCGCGGTACGGACACCCTGACGCGCGACGCGCTCACCGTCCTCCAGCCCGGCTTCACCGGCACCACCGCCCCCGACTGGCTGCTGCGCCGGCTCGGCGAGGGCCTCGCCTCGGTCGGCCTGTTCGGCCGCAACATCGTCTCGCCCGAGCAACTGTCGGCGCTGACCGCCCAGTTGCGTACCGAGCGGCCCGACGTGCTGGTGGCCATCGACGAGGAGGGCGGGGACGTCACCCGTCTTGAGGCCCGTACCGGCTCCTCCTTCCCCGGCAACCACGCCCTCGGCGCGGTGGACGACGTGGAGCTGACCCACGCGGTCGCCCGGGAACTCGGCCGCCGTCTCGCCGCCTGCGGGGTGCACCTCAACTGGGCGCCCTCCGCCGACGTCAACTCCAACCCCGACAACCCGGTCATCGGCGTCCGCTCCTTCGGCGCCGACACCGGCCTGGTCGCCCGGCACACCGCCGCCTATGTCACCGGCCTGCAGTCCGCCGGGGTCGCGGCCTGCACCAAGCACTTCCCGGGCCACGGCGACACCGCCGTCGACTCCCACCACGCGCTGCCCCGCATCGACGTGGCCGCCGACGTGCTCCAGGCCCGCGAACTCGCGCCCTTCCGGGCCGCCCTCGCGGCGGGCACCCGCGCGGTGATGAGCGCCCACATCCTGGTCCCCGCGCTGGACCCGGACCGCCCCGCGACCCTCTCGCGGCCGGTCCTCACCGACCTGCTGCGCGGGGAACTCGGCTACCAGGGGCTGATCGTCACCGACGGCATGGAGATGCGCGCCGTCTCCGGCACCTACGGCATCGAGCACGGCAGCGTCCTCGCCGTCGCGGCCGGCGCCGACGCCATCTGCGTGGGCGGCGGCCTCGCCGACGACGAGACGGTACGGCGGCTGCGCGACGCCCTGGTGGCCGCCGTGCGCTCCGGTGAACTCCCCGAGGAGCGCCTCGCGGACGCGGCCCGCCGGGTGCGCGAACTGGCCGCCTGGACGGCGACCGGGACCACCGGGGACACCGCCTCCGACCCCGAGGCCGGACTGCGCGCGGCCCGCCGGGCCCTGACGGTGACCGGCGGCGAGTCCTTCACCCCGCTCACCGAGGCGCCCTACGTCGCCGCCTTCACCCCGGTCGCCAACATCGCGGTGGGCGACGAGACCCCCTGGGGCGTGGCCGCGGAGCTGTCCGGGCTGCTGCCGGGCACCCGCACCGGAAGCTTCACCGGCGACTCGGCCGGCACCGACGCCCTCGCGGCGGCGGGGGAGCGCCGGCTGGTCGCGGTGGTCCGCGACGAACACCGTCATCCCTGGATGGCCAAGGCCCTGACCACCCTCCTGACCGCCCGCCCGGACACCGTGGTGGTCGAGATGGGCGTCCCCCAGTCCCCACCCCGAGGCCACCTCCACCTCGCCACCCACGGCGCGGCCCGCGTCTGCGGCCGGGCCGCGGCGGAGGTCATCGCGGGGGCGTGAGCCTGAGCTCGGTCCCCGTGGTGCGCCCACGGGGACCGAGGTGTCTCTACAGGCCCTGCCACTCCGGCTTGCGGGTGTAGGTGTGGCGGAAGTAGTCCGCGAGCTTCAGCTTGGCGGCGGCGGCCTCGTCGGCGACGACCGTGGCGTGCGGGTGGAGCTGGAGGGCGGAGGCGGGGCAGATCGCAGCGACCGGGCCCTCGACGGTGGCGGCGACCGCGTCCGCCTTGCCCTCGCCGGTGGCGAGCAGCACCAGGTGGCGGGCCTCCAGGATGGTGCCGATGCCCTGGGTGATCACGTGGTGCGGTACCTGGTCGATGTCGCCGTCGAAGAAGCGGGCGTTGTCGATCCGGGTCTGCTCGGTCAGCGTCTTGATCCGGGTGCGCGAGGCGAGCGAGGAGCACGGTTCGTTGAACCC
The DNA here is from genome assembly GCF_009865595.1 of Streptomyces sp. SID1328. Taxonomy (NCBI): domain Bacteria; kingdom Bacillati; phylum Actinomycetota; class Actinomycetes; order Kitasatosporales; family Streptomycetaceae; genus Streptomyces; species Streptomyces sp. SID1328. The sequence continues at coordinate 3,657 of NZ_WWKH01000266.1, forward strand.
GATGTGCCCGTCCGTGCCGATGCCGAGGAGCTGGAGGTCCACGCCTCCGGCCGCGGCGAGCGCCCGGTCGTACTCCTCGCACGCCGCCTGGACGTCGTCGGCGGTGCCGTCCGGGCCGGTGAACGCGTCCATGGGGATGCCGAGCGGCTCCAGCACCTCGCGGCGCAGCACCGAGCGGTAGGACTCGGGGTGGTCGGCGGGCAGCCCCACGTACTCGTCGAGCTGGGCGATCCTGGCCCGGTGGGTGTCCACCTCGCCCGCGCGCACCTTGGCCGCGAGGGCCTGGTAGACGGGCAGCGGGGTGGAGCCGGTGGCCACCCCGAGCAGGGCGTCGGGCTTGCGGCGAAGCAACTGGGCCATGGATTCGGCTATCAGCTCGCCGCCCGCCGCGGCGTCCGGGACGATGACAACTTCCACGCTGGGCCTGCCGATCTGGAAGAGGGCCGACGGTCGCTGGCGACCGGGGGAGCGCTGGCTATGTGGTTTAGACCAATCTAGCAGAGCGGCACCCGCCGCACGTGGCGGAAATCGCCAGGCCGACGACCTCCCGCAGGCCCTTCGGCCGGGCTAGGCTGCCGGTACGGTGCAGCCCCGCCGCCCACGGGTTCGGGGCCCTCGGGCCATGGACACGCCCGCGTGGTCTAGTCCAGAATGCGGGAGAGGCTCCACGCAGGACGACAAGCTGACAAGCCTCCGTCTTCCCCGCACAGGAAGGCGGATCGAGGAACCGGCGCTCTCTGCCCTGACTGCTCCGGCTCCTCGGCCTTCGGCCGACCGGGACCGCACACCCCACGGCCGATGATGCTCCGGGCTGCGGCGCGGAGAGGGCTGAGGGTCCCTCTCAGGCGCCGCGGCCCGCGGGTGTCTTTTCGGCCAGTGACGCGGCCCCGGTACGCTCGCAGCGTGCCCTCCATGAACGAACTCGTCCGCCAGCACACCGCCCTCGGGGACACCGACCTCGAGTGGCTCCATCTGCTGGTCTCGGAGTGGCAACTGCTCTCCGACCTCTCCTTCGCCGACCTCGTCCTGTGGGTCCCCACCAGCGACGGCACCCGGTACGTCTCGGTCGCCCAGATGCGCCCGAACACGGGCCCGACCTCCTACCAGGACGACATGGTCGGCCACCTGGTCCCGCGCGGCCGCCGCCCCATGCTGGACGCGGCCCTGGACGAGGGCCGGATCGTGCGCGAGGGCGACCCGGAATGGCGCGAAGAGGTCCCCGTGAGGGTCGAGTCCATCCCGGTACGGCGTGAGGGCCGCGTCCTCGGGGTCATCGCCCGCAACACCAACCTGCTGACCGTGCGCACCCCGAGCCGGCTGGAACTCACCTACCTCCAGAGCGCCTCGGACCTCGCGCAGATGATCGCGGCGGGTTCCTTCCCGTTCCCCGACCAGCAGGTCGACATGGACGCCTCCCCGCGCGCGGGCGACGGCCTGATCCGGGTGGACGCCGAGGGCATCGTCCAGTACGCCTCCCCGAACGCGCTCTCCGCCTACCACCGGCTCGGTCTCGCCGCCGACCTGGTCGGCCACCACCTCGGCCGCACCACCGCCGAACTCGCCCCGACGAGGGGCCCGGTGGACGAGGCGCTCGCCAAGGCGGCGAGCGGCTACGCGCCGCGCGAGTTCGAGATCGAGGCGAACGACGGGGTCATCCAGTTCCGGTCCATCCCGCTCAAGCCCAAGGGCACGCGCATCGGTTCCCTGGTGCTCTGCCGGGACGTCACCGAACTGCGGCGTCGCGAGCGGGAGTTGATCACCAAGGACGCCACCATCCGGGAGATCCACCACCGGGTGAAGAACAACCTCCAGACGGTCGCCGCCCTGCTGCGGCTCCAGGCCCGCCGCATCGACTCCGAGCGCGGCCGGGAGGCGCTGGACGAGGCCGTGCGCCGGGTCGGTTCCATCGCCATCGTGCACGAGACGCTGTCTCAGAACCTGGACGAGCGCGTGGAGTTCGACGACATCGCCGACCGGGTGCTGGCGATGGTCGCGGAGATCTCGCCGGGCAAGGTGACCGCCCGGCGCAGCGGCCGCTTCGGCTGGCTGGACGCCGAGGTCGCCACCCCGCTGTCGATGGTGCTGACCGAGGTGCTGCAGAACGCCCTGGAGCACGGCTTTCGGGAGGGCGACACCGGCTCGGTCGAGGTCTCGGCGGTGCGCGGCGGCACCACCAAGGAGGCCCGGCTGCTGGTCACCGTCCAGGACGACGGGGTCGGTCTGCCCGAGGGCTTCGACCCGCACACCGCGGGCAACCTCGGACTCCAGATCGTGCGGACGCTGGTGGAGGGCGAGCTGGGCGGCACCTTCGACATGGTCCCGGCACCGGAGCGCGGCACCCGGGTCATCCTCGACATCCCGGTGCGGCCCCAGAAGTGAGGCGCCGGCAGATCGGCGCGGGCAAGCGAAAAGCCCCGGACCAGTGATGGTCCGAGGCTGGTGCTCGTTGCTGAGCTGCTCCGCTGAGGCGGAGCCCCCCGGGTCCGGCGGAGCCGGGACCCGGGGAAAGCATCGGGGGTACTGCGCGCTGCGGCTCGGGGCGGGAGAAGCGTGGTGCCCGGTACGGGAGTTCCCGTCGGGCCCACGCGCCGCCAAGCTCAGGCTGTCAGCAGGGGTGACTCGTCAGGCAGAAGCCTGGCGAGCACGGTTGCGGGCGGCGCGGCGCTTCATCGCGCGACGCTCGTCCTCGCTCAGACCACCCCAGACGCCGGAGTCCTGACCGGACTCGAGCGCCCACTGCAGACACTGCTCGATCACCGGGCAGCGACGGCAGACGGCCTTGGCTTCCTCGATCTGCAGCAGCGCGGGACCGGTGTTGCCAATGGGGAAGAACAGCTCGGGGTCTTCCTCGCGGCAAACGGCGTTGTGACGCCAGTCCATGGCTGCTACCTCTCCTTGGTATTACATGCAGATTGCTTGTGAATGTGAACGCTTTCACGAGACCCTCAACAAGTGAAGGGCCGATCACCGGGTCTCCCCGGTGTGGTCCTTTGTTTTGAAGAGGGGTTCTGGCGACCTCTGGAAGCCGGTCTTGCGGGCCGTCCTGATCGCCATGTAGAGACTCGCAAACCTCGGCGGCGGATACAACCCCTTCCGGAAGATTTTTTTTGATTCCTCGGTGTCGACTAGGTCACAGCCGTACTTCCATGGGGTGGACGGTGGTCTAAACGTTCGAGTGAAAGGACTTTGGCGCGTTCCGCTCACACAATCACACGCAGTGCACGGCGAACGCCTGTGAACGTCACGCTCGTCCGCAGCCCCAGGTGGTCACCGTCCATCTGAAGGGGCAGGGGGACCTTCGAATGCAAGGTGAAGCGGTCCAGGTCGTGCAGCGAGACCGCGTGTCTTCCATGGGGTCCCCGCTCGGGGGACGAAGTGAGCAACTGGGTCGCATACCGGGCAACCGCGGCCGTGGAGAGCCGCTTCAGTCCGAGCACGTCGACGCCCTTATCGAACGACGCCTTAGGTGATGTGTACATCGGGCGATTGCCGAGATACGTCCACGGCGATGTGTTCGAGACTATGGCGACGGCGAGATCCGACACCGGTTCCGCACCCGGTCGTTCCAAGGTGATGGTGCCGTGTCTGCGATTCGGTTCACCCATGAACTGCCTTGCTACTTGGCGGACATAGAGCGCGTGCGTCGACTTCTTGCCGCGCTCCCGTTCCCTTTCGACCCTGCCCACAACTCCGGCATCGAAGCCGAGTCCGGCGTTGAAAGTGAACCAGCGTTCCGGCACCGCCTCGTCCGCGGTCCCCGGCGTACCCGAGGTGAGTCCGAGGCCCACCACGCGTTCCCGGCGCTCGCGCAGGGCGTCCAGCAGGGCGCCGGTCGCCTCGACGGGATCGTTGGGCAGGCCGAGCGCGCGGGCGAACACATTGGTCGAGCCGCCGGGGACCACCGCCAGACCGGGCAGCCGCTCGGGGTCCGGGCCGGCGTGCAGGAGGCCGTTGACCACCTCGTTCACGGTGCCGTCGCCGCCGAGGGCCACGACCATGTCGACGTCGTCACTCTCCGCAGCCGACCGCCCCAGATCGCGCGCGTGGCCGCGGTACTCGGTGTGGACGACATCCAGCTTCATCTCGCTGGCGAGGGCGTGGATCAGTACGTCGCGTCTGCGGGCGCTTGTGGTGGTTGCCGCCGGATTGACCACGAGAAGTGCACGCATGCATGGCAGCGTACCTACTGGGGGGTATCCGGCCCAGGGAGAGCCGGAGATCCATGGACGAAGAGGGCGTGAGCCTCACCACGCACCCTCCGGGGCCCGTCGCACACGGGGCTACCCTTCTCGGGTGAGCAGTGAGCAGACCCCCGCGCAGACCTCCGTGCCGGAGACCGCCGGCACCGCCCCGGCCGCCGGAGAGCGCCCGCGCCGCCTGACGTACGCCGCCGCGCTGGCCGCGCTGGAGGGGACCGCCCTCGTCGTGGCGGGCGGGTGGATTCTCGCGCTCGGTCTGGCCGGCGCCCCCGACGACCGTCAGCAGGCGGTCACGGGCGGGATCACCCTGCTGGTGCTCGCGCTGCTGCCACTGCTCGCCGCGCGCGGGCTGTGGCAGGTGCGCCGCTGGAGCCGGGGCCCCGCCGTCATCACCCAGATCCTCGCGCTGCCGGTCGCCTACAACCTGCTCCAGGCCGACAGCATCGCCATCGGGGCGGGCATCGCCCTCGCCGTGGTCTCGGTGACCGCGCTGGTGCTGCTGGTCAACCCGGCCACGACCCGCGCCCTCGGGATCACCGGGCCGGGCCGCACCGAATAACGCCCTGCCCCGGCGCCTCTACTCCTCCACCAGGAGCTTCTCCCGCAACTGGGCCAGGGTGCGGGCCAGCAGCCGGGAGACGTGCATCTGCGAGATGCCGACCTCCTGCGCGATCTGCGACTGGGTCATGTTGCCGAAGAAGCGCAGCAGCAGGATGCGCTTCTCGCGCGGCGGGAGGTCCTCCAGCAGCGGCTTGAGCGACTCCCGGTACTCCACCCCCTCCAGCGCCTCGTCCTCCGCGCCGAGGGTGTCGGCGACCGCCGGGGACTCGTCGTCGGTGTCGGGGACGTCCAGCGACAGCGTCGAGTACGCGTTCGCCGACTCCAGCCCCTCCAGCACCTCCTCCTCGGAGATCGCCAGCTTCTGGGCCAGCTCGTGCACCGTGGGGGAGCGGCCGTGCAGCTGCGACAGCTCGGCCGTCGCCGTGGTCAGCGCGAGCCGCAGTTCCTGGAGCCGGCGCGGCACCCGCACTGCCCAGCCCTTGTCCCGGAAGTGCCGCTTGATCTCCCCGACGACCGTGGGAGTGGCGTACGTGGAGAACTCCACCCCCCGCTCCGGGTCGAACCGGTCCACCGACTTGATCAGTCCGATGGTGGCGACCTGGGTGAGGTCGTCCAGCGGCTCGCCCCGGTTGCGGAAGCGGCGCGCCAGATGCTCGACGAGCGGCAGATGCATGCGGACCAGCCGGTTGCGCAGCTCCGCGTACTCCGGGCTGCCGTCCTTCAGGCCGCGCAGCTCCACGAAGAGCGCCCGCGCCCCGCTGCGGTCGTGCGGGTCGTGCCGTGCCGCCCGGACGGTCTCCGCGCCCGGCGCTGAGTCCCCGGCGTATCGCTCGTGCTCGCTCATCGTCCCGCCCGTAGCCCTTCCCCGAGCCCTCGCCCCCGCGCGGTCGGCGGGCTGCTCCCCGCCGCGCTCCCCCGGAGGCGCGCTCCGCACGGCGCCCTCGCCGCCGGCCCGCGCGGAGTCGTCCTCCGGGTGGGGCCGGGCCTGCTCGGGGATGCCGTCGACGCCGTCGGCCATGTGCCGGGGGCCGTCCTGGGGGACCGCCCGCAGGCTCTCGGCCTGCTTGGCCGGCAGTTCTCGCGCGCCGCGCTCTTCGTCCCGCACCGGACCGTCCCCGTTCCTCACGCCGGGCCGGGGCCCGCGCCGCGCTGTTTGTAGAGACTGATCGACACGGTCCGGTCCTCGTCGACGGCGGACGACACCTTGCCCGCCAGGGCCGACAGCACGGTCCAGGCGAACGTGTCGCGCGACGGGGCGTGGCCGTCGGTGGTCGGAGCGGACACCGTGACCTCCAGCGAGTCGTCGACGAGGCGGAAGACGCAGCTCAGCACGGAGCCGGGCACGGCCTGCTGGAGCAGGATCGCGCAGGCCTCGTCGACCGCGATGCGCAGGTCCTCGATCTCGTCCAGGGTGAAGTCCAAGCGGGCCGCCAGACCGGCCGTGGCCGTCCGCAGCACCGACAGGTAGGCACCCGCAGCCGGAAGCCGGACTTCCACGAAGTCCTGGTTCGCCGTGGGCTCGCCTGCGATCTGGGACACCCTCACCTCCATGGTGGTACAAGCTTCACGGGGCCGAGGGTCGCCCCCCGGGGTAACGCATACGTGGTTCCGCGGTGACGCTATCGCGCTCGGAACGTTCCTGTCCCCGCACCCCCGGCCCCCTGGCGTTACTCACAGTAAAGCTCCGTATACGCTCCGTGTCTAGGGGGTGGGGCGGATTCAAATAGGAAGAGCGCGCGCCGGGTTGACGTACCCAGGCACCGGGCGCTCGAACCACCGGGAACACCGCCGTGCCGACCACTGTCACACGAGTACGTGGTCCACGAAACACCACCGCCAGTCGTCTCCGGGTTCGAACGTCCGCATCACCGGGTGACCCGAGTCCGCGTGGTGCTTCGTGGCGTGCCGGTTCGGCGAGGAATCGCAGCAGGCGACATGGCCACAGCTGAGGCAGAGCCGCAACTGCACCGGGTCGGTCCCTTCCGCGAGACACTCCAGGCACGTCTCGCTCAGCGGGCCGGGTTCCGGGAGCGGCAGCACGGCGACGTGCGTGCACTGTTTCATGATTGCCAGATTACGTCGGGAGCGCGGAAATCCGCGCGGAGAATGAGGGTGGGCGAGGACATGGACGTGATGCCGCTCCTGCTGCTGATCGCCGGGAGCGCGGCCGTCGCGGGGATCGCCCGGCGCGGGCCGGTACCCGCGCCGCTGCTGTTGGTCGGGGTCGGCCTCGTCGCTTCCTACCTGCCGGGTGTGCCGGAGTACACCCTCGACCCCGAGGTGGTCCTCCCGCTGCTGCTGCCCCCGCTGCTGTACACCTCGGCGACCGACAGCTCCTACCTGGACCTGCGCGCCCAGGCGCGGCCGGTGGCGCTGCTGTCGGTGGGGTACGTCCTGTTCGCCACCGTCGTCGTGGGCTGGGTCGCGCATCTGGTCGTGCCCGGCCTGCCGCTGACCGCCGCGCTGGTGCTGGGGGCGGTGGTGGCGCCGCCCGACGCGGTCGCGGCCACCGCGGTCGCCCGCCGGCTCGGACTGCCGTCCCGGATCACCACGATCCTCCAGGGCGAGTCCCTGCTGAACGACGCGACCGCCATCACCGCGTACAAGGTCGCGCTCGCCGCCGCCATCGGGGAGGGCGCCACCTGGGCGGGCGGGCTGCTCGAGTTCCTGATCGCCGCGGTCGGCGGGGTCGGGGTCGGGCTCGTGCTGATGGCACCGCTGCACTGGCTGCGCACGCATCTGCGTGAGCCGCTCCTCCAGAACACCTTGTCGCTGCTGATCCCGTTCGTCGCCTACAGCGTCGCCGAGCAGTTCCACGCCTCCGGGGTGCTCGCGGTCGTGGTCGTCGCGCTCTACCTCGGGCACCGCGCGTGGGAGGTCGACTTCGCCACCCGGCTCCAGGAGGAGGCGGTGTGGAAGATGGTCGCCTTCATCCTGGAGTCCACCGTCTTCGCCCTGATCGGGCTCCAGTTGCGTGTCGTCGTCGAGGGGCTGGGCGCCAACGAGGGCATGCGGGCGGTGCTTTACGCCGCGGTCCTCTTCTTGGTGGTCGTCCTGGCCCGGCTCGCCTGGGTCTACCCGGCCGCCTTCCTGCCCCGCCTGCTGTCCGCCCGCATCCGGGAACGCGAGGAGAACCCCACCTGGCGGGGCGCCCTGGTCACCGGCTGGGCCGGGATGCGGGGCGTGGTCTCGCTCGCCATCGCCTTCTCCATCCCGCTCACCGTGCACGGGGGGCACCCCTTCCCGCAGCGCAACCTGATCCTCTTCCTGACCTTCACCACGGTCATCGGCACCCTGGTCATCCAGGGCCTGAGCCTGCCCCCGCTGATCCGGGCCCTGCGCTTCCCGCCCCGCGACCCGCGCGCGGACACCCTCGCCGAGGCCAACGCCCAGGCCCAGGCGTCCCGCGCGGCCGAGAACCGGCTCGAAGAACTCCTCGACGACGAGCGCAACACGCTGCCCGAACCGCTCGCCGAACGGCTGCGCGCGGCGCTGGAGCGCCGCCGCAACGCGGTCTGGGAACGCCTGGGCCAGACCAACCCCGTCACCGGCGAGACCGTGGACGACACCTACCGCCGGCTGTCCCGCGAGATGATCAGCGCGGAGCGCGACGTCTTCGTACGCCTGCGCGACCACCGCTACATCGACGACGAGATGCTCCGCGCCCTGCTGCGCCGGCTCGACCTGGAGGAGGCGGCGGCGTACCGGGAAGTGGCCTAAAACGTACTGTCCGGGAAGGGCCGCCCGGTGATCACCGCGGTCACGGCGGTCCCGCGCGGGAAGGCGCCCTCCTCGGCCAGCGCGGTGAGCGCGTACAGCAACTTGGCGACATACAGCCGCTCCACGGGCACCCCGTGCCGGTCCTCGAAGTCGGCCGCGAAGGCGTCCAGTTGCGGGGTCGTACGGGCGTAGCCGCCGAAGTGGAAGCGCTCCTCCAGCGACCAGTCCCCGGTGCGGGTGCCGAAGGCCCGCTCCTGGAGCGCGCGCACCTCGGCCGCGAGGAAGCCGCCCTTGAGCACGGGCACACCGAGCGCGCGCTGGCCGGGGGCGAGACCGGCGGCCAGTCCGGCGAGCGTGCCACCGGTGCCGCAGGCCACCGCGACCACCTCCGCGCGGCCCGCCAGCTCCTCGCCCAGCGCCACGCAGCCGCGTACCGCCTCGGCATTGCTGCCGCCCTCGGGGACGACGTACGCGCCCTCCGCGCGGGCCGCGTTCAGCAGCGCCGCCAGGGTCTCCGGCTCGCCCTTGCGCCGGTACGTGGCCCGGTCGGTGAAGTGCAGCCGCATGCCGTCGGCCGCGCATCCGGCCAGGGACGGGTTCAGCGGGCGGCCGGCCAGTTCGTCGCCGCGCACCACGCCGATGGTGGGCAGCCCGAGCAACCGCCCGGCGGCCGCGGTAGCGCGCAGATGGTTGGAGTACGCGCCACCGAAGGTGACCAGCGCCCGGCCCCGCGCCGCCTCGATGTTCGGCACGAGCTTGCGCCACTTGTTGCCGATCAGCTCCGGGTGGATCAGATCGTCCCGCTTGAGCAGCAGCCGCACGCCGTGCCGGGAGAAGCGGTTGTCCCGCACCTCCGTGAGAGGGGAGGGGAGTGCCGGAGCGAGGGGGTCGGCGCTGGTCATCCGGCCATTGTCACCCCTTCGACGGGGGTCTCAGTCCTTCAGCCGCGCCTTGATCCGCGAGCGGAGCGAGGACATGGTGAAGCCGCGCGGGTCCACTTTGCCGGGCTGCCACTCCAGGTGGCCGATGACCGAACGTTCCGTCCAGCCGTGGTGGCGGCAGATCGCGGCGGCGGCCCGCACGATCGCCTCCATCTGGACCTCGGGCCAGGGGTCGTCGCCGTCGCCGAGGTTCTCGCACTCGAAGCCGTAGAAGTACCGGTTGCCGTCGGTGTTGGACTCGTTGTCGGGCGGCAGGCCCTTCTCGGCGATGACCGCGCGGAGCACCTCGTCGTCACCGAGACCGGCGTGGTTGGCGCGGCCGTAGCCGACCAGGTGGACCTTGCCGTCCTTGGTGATCACGCCGTGGCAGAGCGGGCCGGGAAGTTCGTCGTAGCCCTCGCGGCACAGCTCCACGGTGCGGGCGCTGCCGCTGGTCACCGTGTGGTGGATCATGACGCCGTGCATCGGGCCCCAGGGACCCTTGTGGTTGCGGTTGTGGGTCCGCCAGTTGCCGACCTCCACGACCTTGAGGCCCTCGGCCTTCAGCGCGCTGAGAAAACCGCTCGCGGACATGGGTGGGGACATGGCCGCCTCCTTCGTACCGTTCGGGAAGTGGACGGACCGGCCGTCCCGGCCCGCCTGTCACGGTGCTTGTACCGACGCACGGGGGCGGGAACCACATCGTTCGCTCGCTGTGCGAGCCGATCCGGCCATTTTCCTCGGCCGGGTCGCCCACTCTGCCCAGTAGTCCGATGATCCATTCCCCTTCTTTCGGGTAATGGCGTGGGCACGCTCCGTGATGACAAGCTCGGCCCTGAGACCGGTGTCCGGCGAGATCCGGCACGGGATACACGGGAGGGCAATTCCATATGTCGGTAGGCGAAGAGGTCCGCACGGAGCAGGGCAAGCCGCAGCAGTCCCTGGGCACGGCGGCCGCGCGGAACCTGGCCACCACCACCAAGTCCGCACCCCAGATGCAGGAGATCAGCTCCCGCTGGCTGCTGCGCAACCTGCCCTGGGTCGACGTCCAGGGCGGCGCGTACCGGGTGAACCGGAGGCTGACGTACGCCGTGGGGGACGGCCGCATCACCTTCGTGAAGACGGGAGACCAGGTCGAGGTCATCCCGGCCGAGCTGGGCGAACTGCCCGCGCTGCGCTCGTACGAGGACGAAGAGGTGCTCACCGAGCTGGCCCGGCGCTGCCGCCAGCGCGACATCGCCGCGGGCGACGTGATCAGCTCCTTCGGCACCCGCACCGAGAAGGTGTACCTGCTCGCCCACGGCCGCGTGGAGAAGATCGGCACGGGTCCGTACGGCGACGACGCGGTGCTCGAAGTCCTCGCCGACGGCGCCTACTTCGGCGAACAGGCGCTGCTCGACCCCGACGCCATCTGGGAGTACACCGCCCGCGCCGCCACCGCGTGCACGGTGCTCGTGCTCAGCCGCTCGGACTTCGAGCAGGTCGCCGAGCGCTCCGACTCCCTGAGCGAGCACGTCGGCCGGCTGCGCGCGCTCCCGGACCAGCGGACCAACAAGTACGGCGAGAAGGAGGTCGAGCTGGCGGCCGGCCACTCCGGCGAGCCCGACATCCCGCACACCTTCGTGGACTACGAGGCGCGGCCGCGCGAGTACGAACTCAGCATCGCCCAGACCGTGCTGCGCATCCACTCGCGCGTGGCCGACCTCTACAACCAGCCGATGAACCAGACCGAGCAGCAGCTGCGGCTCACGGTCGAGGCGCTGAAGGAGCGCCAGGAGCACGAGCTGGTCAACAACCGCGAGTTCGGCCTCCTGCACAACTGCGAGTACGACCAGCGGCTCCAGCCGCACGACGGCGTCCCCGGCCCGGACGACCTGGACGAGCTGCTCAGCCGCCGCCGGGGCACCAAGTTCCTGCTCGCCCACCCGCGCGCCATCGCGGCGATCGGGCGCGAGCTGAACAAGCGCGGACTGGTCCCGGAGACCATCGACGTGGGCGGCAACCGCATCCCCACCTGGCGCGGGGTGCCGATCTACCCGTGCAACAAGATCCCGGTCAGCGAGGCCCGCACCACCTCGATCATCGCGCTGCGCACCGGCGAGGCCGAGCAGGGTGTCATCGGCCTCCGCCAGTCCGGCCTGCCGGACGAGATCGAGCCCAGCCTGTCCGTGCGCTTCATGGGCATCAACGAGCAGGCCGTCATCAACTACCTGGTGACCGCCTACTACTCGGCCGCCGTCCTGGTGCCGGACGCGCTGGGCGTGCTGGAGAACGTGGAGATCGGCCGGTGGCGGTGACCCGATCACCTGCTTCCCGCCCCGGCGGCCGACGCCGGGGCGGGGGTCCCACCGTGTTCGCCGGCGAGGGGGGAACCGTGAGCGAATCCATCGTGGAGACCGGGGAGTGCCCTGCGCCGGTCTCCTCGGACGGGGTACCCAGGCCGCGCCGGGCGGCGGAGGACACGCCGGGGCACGAGGCGGTCGTCCTGCTGGAGCGCACCCGGGGTGCCGTGGACCCCGAACTGCGCGCCGCCGTCGAGTCGTTGCCGGTGCAGTTGCGCCGGATCGCGCTCTACCACTTCGGCTGGAGCCACGCGGACGGCACCCCGGCGGCGGGCAACGCGGGCAAGGCGATCCGCCCTGCCCTCGTCCTCGCGGCTGCGTCCGCACTGGGCGGTGCGGAGGCGCGGGCGGCGGCTGTGCGGGCCGCCGCGGCGGTCGAACTGGTCCACAACTTCACGCTGATGCACGACGACGTGATGGATCGCGACACCACCCGCAGACACCGGCCCACGGCCTGGACCGTGTTCGGCGTCCCCGACGCGATCCTCGCCGGGGACGCCCTCCAGGCACTGGCGGTGCGACTGCTCGCCGTTGATCCGCACCCCGCCTCCGGCCGGGCGGCGGCCCGGCTCGTGGAGTGCGTGATCGAACTGTGCGCCGGACAGCAGACCGACACGGCCCTGGAACAGCGGGCGCCCGGCGAGGTCGCCCTCGACGAGGTGCTCGCCATGGCCGAGGCGAAGACCGGCGCCCTGCTGGGCTGTGCCTGCGCCCTGGGCGCGCTGTACGCGGGCGCGGAGGACGAGGTGGTGGCGGCGCTGGACACCTTCGGCCGGCAGGCCGGGCTGGCGTTCCAGCTCATCGACGACGTGATCGGCATATGGGGCGATCCCCGCCGCACGGGCAAGCCGGCCGGTGCCGACCTCGCCGTCCGCAAGAAGTCCCTGCCCGTGGTCGCCGCGCTGACCTCCGGCACCCCGGCGGGTGCCGAACTGGCCGCGCTGTACGCCCGCCCGCACACGGCGGGGGACGGCGCCGAGATCGCCCGTGCGACGGTCGCGGTGGAGCAGGCGGGCGGCCGGGACTGGGCCCAGGCGGAGGCGGCGGACCGGATGGCCCGCGCGGTGCAGGAACTGGCCCGTGCGGTCCCGGCTCCGGAGGCGGCGGGGGGCCTGCTGGCCCTGGCGGAGTTCGTCACCCGGCGCAGTAGCTGAGCCGCCCTCGGGCCCTTGGCCCCCTTGGGTCCCGCGCATCCCCACGGTGCGCGGGACCCATCCGGCCTACCCTGGGCTTATGGACAGGGAATCCCACGTCTGTTCCACCTGCGGCGAGTCCGTCGACATGGTCGCCGGCCGCCGCAAGACCCTGGGCGCGTGGGTGCCGGTGTGGAAACCGGGCCCGTGCCACAACCCGGCCTGCGCCCGTAGCGTGACCCCCATGCCCCAGCACCCCGAGGTCCAGCACCCCGAGATCCTCCACATCACCGAACGCGCCCTCTGGGAAGCGGCCCGCGAGCAGGGCTCGTACGAGCTCTCCACCCGGGGCCACACCCTCCAGGAGGTCGGCTACATCCACTTCTCCACCCGCGCCCAACTCCCGCGCGTGGCGGCCTTCCTGTACGGCGAGGACCCCGGCCGGGACGACCTGGTGGTCCTGGTGGTCGACCCCGCCCTGCTGGACGCCCCGCTGAAGTACGAGGCGATGCCACCGGCGGGGGAGGAGTTCCCGCACGTGTACGGGGCGGTGCCGGTGTCGGCGGTGGTGGACGTGGAGGAGTGGAGGGCGGCCGGCTGAGGCCCTCGGGTCAGCCGAGGCGCTTGCGGTCCTCCTCGTCCCAGGTGCGGGTGTCGCGGGGCTCGACGTAGGGCTCCTCGTCGGCCGGGTGACCGCCCGCGATGGCGCGGTGGCGGCTCATCTCCGCGTCGAACTCCAGGCCGAGCAGGATGGCCAGGTTGGTGAGCCACAGCCACACCAGGAAGACGATCACGCCCGCGATGGCGCCGTAGGTCTTGTTGTAGGAGGAGAAGTTCGCCACGTACAGCGCGAAGGCCGCCGAGGCGATCAGCCAGACGACCAGGGCGAGGAAGCTGCCCGGAGTGATCCAGCGGATGCTGCGGATCTTGGCGTTCGGGGTCGCCCAGAACAGGATCGCGATCATGATCGTGACCAGGACGGCGAGCACGGGCCACTTGGCGATCGACCACACCGTCAGGAAGGTGTCGCCGATGCCCAGCGTGGTGCCCACCTGCCGGGCCACGCTGCCGGTGAGGACGACGATCAGCGCGCTGATCACGGCGATGACCATGAGCGCCACGGTCACCCCCAGCCGCACGGGCAGCAGCTTCCACACCGGACGGCCCTCGGGCACGTCGTACACCGCGTTGGCGCAGCGGATGAAGGCGGCCACATAACCGGAGGCCGACCACACCGCGAGCGCCAGACCCACGAGCGCCATGACCGAGCCGATTCCGCCCTTGCCCTGCATCTGCTGCACGGCGGCACGCAGGACCTCGCGGGCCGGCCCGGGGGCGAGCTGCTGGATGTTGGTCAGCACCTTCTGGGTGGTTGACCGGCCGGCCAGCCCGAGCAGGGAGACCAGCGCGAGCAATGCCGGGAAGAGCGCGAGGACACCGTAGTAGGTCAGCGACGCCGCCCGGTCGACCAGCTCGTCCTTCTGGAACTCCTTCAGGGTGCCCTTGAGCACCGCCCCCCAGGAACGCGCGGGCAGATCCGTCGGCGAGTCCGGCGCCCGCCGCTCCACCTGCTCCGTCGGGCCGGGGCCCGTGTCCTGCCCGGCCGGCTCGTCTTCGTCACGGGACCCGAATCCGCTCAGCGATTTCTCCATGCCTGCCGGATGTCCCGTGAGCGGCCGCCTATGTCGGCGCCGTCATGCCGGCGGCCGGGGCGTCCGGATCCACCAAAAGACCGCACCCGGCTCCTCACAGGCGCCGGGTGCGGTCGGGGACGCTGCAGATTCAGCCAAGTCGCAGGCCGGAAGGGATGACCCGAGGGTCAGGCCTTCTTCGTCTCCCAGAAGATCTTGTCGATCTGGGCGATGTAGTCCAGGGCCTTCTGGCCCGTCGCCGGGTCGGTGGAGGCCTTGGCGGCGGAGAGGGACTTGACGGCCTCGTTGATGAGCGTGTGCAGCTCGGGGTAGCTCTCGAAGTGCGGCGGCTTGAAGTAGTCGCTCCAGAGCACGTCCAGGTGGTGCTTGGCCAGCTCGGCGCGCTGCTCCTTGATCACCGTGGCGCGGATCTGGAAGTGCAGGTCGTCGTTGGCGGCCATCTTCTCCTGGATGGCCTTCACCGACTCCGCCTCGATGCGGGCCTGGGCGGGGTCGTACACACCGCAGGGCAGGTCGCAGTGGGCGCTGACCTTGACCTTGGGGGCAAACAGGCGGGAAAGCATGGAGCGTTCCTTCCTCGTGATCGTCTTCTCAGGTGGGACATTACTCCCTGAGGGACTGGTTTTCCCGAGTGCCCCCCAGGGCTTAGGACAAAAGTCCGGGGTCACACTGAGACTGTGGAGGAACGGACCGGGGAGGTGCCGGGGATGCCGGAGCTGTCGCAGGAGACCGAGCGGGGCAGAGCGCTGCCGCCCTTCGGGCTCGCCGAGGTCACGGGCCCCTCCATGGTGCCCACGCTCCACCACGGGGACCGTCTGCTGCTGCGGTACGGCGCTCCCGTCCGGCCGGGACAGATCGTGGTCCTGCGCCACCCCTTCCAGCAGGACCTGCTGGTCGTCAAGCGTGCGGTGGAGCGGCGCGAGGGCGGGTGGTGGGTGCTCGGCGACAACCCGTACGCCGGCGGGGACAGCACCGACTACGGGGTCGTGCCCGAGGACCTGATCCTCGGGCGGGCCTGGCTGCGTTACCGCCCGCCGGCCGGGCGGCGCTCGCCGCTGGCGGTCGTGCGCTGGGCGCTCTCCGCGGCCAGACCGCTGCTGTCGGACCGGTCGGCGGCCAGGCGCTTCCGGGCGCGGTAGGCG
>NZ_WWKH01000267.1:0-27348 GCF_009865595.1 Streptomyces sp. SID1328
CCCAGGGACCCGCCCCGGACCTCTTCACCTGGGAGTTCGCCGCCGACCCCTACCCCGCCTACGCCTGGCTGAGGGAGCACGCTCCCGTGCGCTGGACCAAGCTGCCCAGCGGGGTGGACGCGTGGCTGGTCACCCGGTACGCCGATGCCAAGCAGGCCCTGGCCGACCAGCGGCTCAGCAAGAACCCGGCGCACCACGCCGAGACCGCGCAGGCCAAGGGGAAGACCGGTATCCCCGGTGAGCGCAAGGCCGACCTGATGACCCACCTGCTGAACATCGACCCGCCGGACCACACCCGGCTGCGCCGGCTGGTCAGCAAGGCGTTCACCCCGCGCCGGGTCGCCGAGTTCGCGGGCCGGGTGCAGGAGCTGACGGACGACCTCATCGACCGGTTCGCCGAGAAGGGCTCGGCCGACCTCATCCACGAGTTCGCCTTCCCGCTCCCCATCTACGCCATCTGCGACCTCCTTGGCGTCCCGCGCGAGGACCAGGACGACTTCCGGGACTGGGCGGGGATGATGATCCGGCACGGCGGCGGGCCGAGGGGCGGGGTGGCGCGTTCGGTGAAGAAGATGCGGGGCTATCTCGCCGACCTCATCCACCGCAAGCGCCAGGCGCTCCCCGCCGAGCCCGCGCCCGGCGAGGACCTCATCTCGGCGCTCATCCGGGCCTCCGACCACGGCGAGCACCTCACCGAGAACGAGGCCGCCGCCATGGCCTTCATCCTGCTCTTCGCGGGCTTCGAGACCACCGTCAACCTCATCGGCAACGGCACCTACGCGCTGCTCACCCACCCCGGGGAGCGCCGCAGGCTCGAACTCTCCCTGGCGGCGGGGGAGACCGGCCTGCTCCAGACCGGGGTGGAGGAACTGCTGCGCTACGACGGGCCGGTGGAGCTGGCGACCTGGCGTTATGCCACCGAGCCGCTCACCATCGGCGGCCAGGACATCGCGGCCGGGGACCCGGTGCTGGTGGTCCTCGCGGCGGCGGACCGCGACCCGGAGCGGTTCGCCGACCCGGACCTGCTGGACCTCGGACGCCGCGACAACCAGCACCTGGGGTACGGACACGGCATCCATTACTGCGTGGGCGCGCCGCTCGCCCGGCTGGAGGGGCAGACCGCGCTGGCCACCCTGCTCACCCGGCTGCCCGACCTCGCCCTGGCGGCCGATCCGGCCGAACTCCGCTGGCGCGGCGGGCTGATCATGCGTGGACTGCGCACACTGCCGGTGGAGTTCACACCGGTCGGTCCCAGTCGTGAAAGCACATATGACGGACGTTCAACTATGTGATCTTCACGTGATCTCTGCGGCATGAACTTGTGACAAGTGTTCGTCTGGCGCTACGTTCACCCATCAGTGTGGCGCCGAGCACCACTCGCCACGCCGTACCGCTGTCGCACGAAAGGCAACTGCATGCTCTCCGGGAACGGTAGGCACCGTCGCCCCCGCCAGGCTCCGGCGCTCCTCGTCGCGGCCGGCGTGACCACGTCCGCCATCGCCATCCCGCTCCTCGGGGCGGCGAGCGCCAACGCGGCCGACGGCACCACCTGGGACAAGGTCGCCGAGTGCGAGAGCGGTGGCTCCTGGAGCGCCGACACCGGCAACGGTTACTACGGCGGCCTCCAGATATCCCAGGACGACTGGGACAAGTACGGCGGCACGCAGTACGCGGCCAGCGCCGACCAGGCCAGCCGTTCGCAGCAGATCTCGGTGGCCGAGAAGATCCTGGCCGACCAGGGCACCACCCACTGGGCCACCTGCGCCCTGCTCGCCGGACTGACCTCCAACTCGGGCTCGGTGGACGTCGACACGGGCGTGAGCGAGTCCCCGTCCGCCGGCCAGGGCGCCCCGGGCAAGGACGCCGGCAAGTCGAGCGAGACCCCTGAGACGGGTGCTTCGTCCGATGGTTCCGACTCGTCCGGACTGGGTAATTCCTCCCCGTCGTCCGACTCGTCCGACTCCTCCGCCAAGGAGACCGGCAAGCCGTCCCCGAGCGCGAGCGAGAAGGACGCCGCCGGCGACGCCCAGAAGGACACCGGGGCCTCCCGCTCCGACGCGTCCGCGCCCCCGGCCGCCGGGCACGGCTACCGGGACGGCGGTTCATCCTCCAGCGCCCCCGCGGCGGAGGACGACGAGTCGTGGGAGGACGGCGGCTCCTGGAGCCTCGTCGACACCGGCGACCTCGGCGGCGGCCGTCACCGCGGCGGCAGCGCCGACGAGAGTGTGACGGCAGGTCAGCACACGGCCGCCACGGGCCGCCACGCCACCGCCTCGCCGGGCACCTACACCGTCCGCGACGGTGACACCCTCGGCTCCATCGCCGACTCCCTCGACGTGGACGGCGGCTGGGAGGCTCTCTACTCCGCGAACAAGCAGGCCCTCGGCGCCGACCCGAACCATGTCGACCCGGGTCAGACCCTGAAAGTGCCGGGCGAATAGGACTGCGAATAGCGGCATTTGACGCCCCGCTATCCTCTTATATGTCCTATTTGGCGAAAGTGTGGGATGACTCTCAGAAGACCCGATCGTCTTTGAATTTCGCCGCGAGGCATGTCTACGGTCGGGACCGCTCGTCACCACGAGCCCCCGTGGCCGCAACGCCGAATCCTGCCAGCGGCCGTCGGGGACAACCGTCGCGTCAAGCGCCGTAGGCAGGAGCGGGGGACCCAAGGTAGGTGCCCGAACCGGTGTCTGACACCGGGACGGGCTTGGGGTGGAGCCACGCCTTCCGGAAGTACCGGGGAGGGGTGGCCGGGCAACTCAACCGGCCCGAACCCGACAGCTCACCTCGCAGGCGTCGGTGAGGGGATCGATCCATGCTGTTTTCCAGCAAGGGCAAGCACCGTCGCCCGTCCAAGACCGTCCGTGTCCTCGCGCTCGCCGGTGTCGCCGGCGCGGCCGTCGCGGGCCCGGTGATGGCGTCGGGCAGCGCCTCCGCCGCCACCGGTTCCGAGTGGGACGCCGTCGCCCAGTGCGAGTCGGGCGGCAACTGGTCCATCAACACCGGCAACGGTTACTACGGCGGGCTCCAGTTCTCCGCCTCCACCTGGGCCGCGTACGGCGGCACGCAGTACGCCGCCACCGCCGACAAGGCGAGCAAGGGACAGCAGATCACCGTCGCCGAGAAGGTGCTCTCCGCCCAGGGCAAGGGCGCCTGGCCGGTCTGCGGCACGGGTCTGTCCAGCGCGTCGTACGGCGGTTCCGCCGCCCCGGCGAGCCCGGCTCCGTCCACGGACACCAAGACGGAGGACAAGGCCGCGGCCGACACCTCCGGCCGCGCTGCCGACGACCAGGCCGCCTCCCGCTCCACCGAGCGTCCGGACGCGAGCAAGACCGTCACCACGCCGACCGGTGGCAAGGTCAAGAAGGGCGACGGCGAGTACAAGGTGGTCAAGGGCGACACGCTCAGCTCGATCGCCGCGAAGCACAAGGTCGAGGGCGGCTGGAAGAAGCTGTTCGACCTGAACAAGGACATCGTCGAGAAGGCCGACTTCATCTTCCCCGGCCAGATGCTCCACCTGAAGTAACCGCGACCCGCTCGGCGGCCCGGTCCCCGAACCGTCCGGCCCCCGAGCTTCCGGTCCCCTGACGGACCCCCCGCCCCGGTGCGCGTTCCCCCCGCGCGCCGGGGCGGTGCGCGTTCCGCGGCCGGCCCGTCCGGCGCACCGGCCCGCGCGGCGGGAACCTTTGCCCAGAACCCTTTGTTCCGGACGGGAACAATGGGTACCGTCTCCCTGTCCCACCCCGTCCACGAGGCGGTCGGTCGACGGCCGACGCCCCTGGGACGGTTAGGCTCTAGAGGCAAGGCATGCCATCCGGCGCACGCCCCGCACTCATCGCGTCACATCCATGAAGGAGATGCTCGTGCCGTCCATCGACGTCGTCGTAGCCCGGGAAATCCTGGACTCCCGAGGCAACCCCACGGTCGAGGTCGAGGTCGGCCTCGACGACGGCAGCACGGGTCGTGCCGCCGTCCCGTCCGGCGCCTCCACCGGTGCCTTCGAGGCCATCGAGCTGCGTGACGGTGACCCGAACCGCTACCAGGGCAAGGGTGTCGAGAAGGCCGTCCTCGCCGTCATCGAGCAGATCGGCCCGGAGCTCGTCGGCTACGACGCCACCGAGCAGCGCCTGATCGACCAGGCCATGTTCGACCTGGACGCCACCGACAACAAGGGCTCGCTCGGCGCCAACGCCATCCTCGGCGTCTCCCTCGCCGTGGCCCACGCCGCCTCCGAGGCCAGCGACCTGCCGCTCTTCCGCTACCTGGGCGGCCCCAACGCGCACCTGCTCCCGGTGCCGATGATGAACATCCTGAACGGCGGCTCGCACGCCGACTCCAATGTGGACATCCAGGAGTTCATGATCGCCCCGATCGGCGCGGAGTCCTTTTCCGAGGCGCTGCGCTGGGGCACCGAGGTCTACCACACCCTGAAGAAGGTCCTGAAGAGCAAGGGCCTGTCCACCGGGCTCGGCGACGAGGGCGGCTTCGCCCCGAACCTCGGCTCCAACCGCGAGGCCCTCGACCTCATCCTCGAGGCCATCAAGGAGGCCGGCTACGCCCCCGGCGAGCAGATCGCCCTCGCGCTCGACGTCGCCGCGTCCGAGTTCTACAAGGACGGCACGTACCTCTTCGAGGGCAAGGAGCGCTCCGCCGCCGAGATGACGGAGTACTACGAGGAGCTGGTGGCCGCCTACCCGCTGGTCTCCATCGAGGACCCGCTGTTCGAGGACGACTGGGCGGGCTGGAAGGTCCTCACCGACCGCATCGGCGACAAGGTGCAGATCGTCGGCGACGACCTGTTCGTCACCAACCCCGAGCGCCTCGCCCGCGGCATCGAGGAGGGCGTCGCCAACGCCCTGCTGGTCAAGGTCAACCAGATCGGCTCGCTGACCGAGACCCTGGACGCCGTCGAGATGGCCCAGCGCAACGGCTACAAGTGCATGATGTCCCACCGCTCCGGCGAGACCGAGGACGTCACCATCGCCGACCTGGCCGTCGCCACCAACTGCGGCCAGATCAAGACCGGTGCCCCGGCCCGCTCCGAGCGCGTCGCCAAGTACAACCAGCTCCTGCGCATCGAGGAGATCCTCGACGACGCCGCGGTCTACGCCGGCCGCAGCGCCTTCCCGCGGTTTCGCTCCGCGAACCAGTAGGCAGAGCAAGGGCTGACACCCCGGCGGGGCCCGCGCGAGCCGGTCCCGCCCGTCGCACCTACGTCCCCGGACCCGGTCCCGTACCGTGTCCGGGGACGTACGCGCGTATGAGCACGGCGCGAGACGCACAGCAGAAGACGCACAGGCACAGTGGAGGCGGAGAGCCAGATGGCCGCGAGGGACCGGGACCGTTTCTCCACCACGACCAGGCTGCGGCTGCTCGGTGAGCAGACGGCGGCCCGCGTCTACCGCTCCCAGACCAAACGGCAGGCCCGCCGCTCCCGCCTCACCGGCCGCGCCGCCCTGCTGGCCCTGGTGCTGTGCTCGATGATCGTGGCACTCGCCTACCCGATGCGGCAGTACGTCTCCCAGCGCGCCGAGATCGCGGACCTGAAGCACCGCCAGGAACAGGCCCACGCCCGCGTCGAGCAGCTCCGGGACGTCAAGGCCCGCTGGCAGGACGACGCCTACGCCGAACAGCAGATCCGGCGCAGGCTGCACTACGTGATGCCCGGCGAGACCGGGTACGTCGTGATCGACCCGGGCGCCGCCCAGCAGTCCCGCACCGACCGGGGTGCCGCACACCGGCCCTGGTACGCCAACGTCTGGGACGGCGTCGACAAGTCCGACGCCTCCGACCAGTGACCGGCACCCGCCGGTGACCGAGAGAAAGCCACTTACGGAAGCAGTCATGGAAACGCCCCCGCCCCCCACCCCGCGCACCGAGCCCACCGAGGCGGACATCGCCGCCTTCGAGCTCCAGCTCGGCCGCCCGCCGCGCGGCCTGCGGGCCATCGCCCACCGCTGCCCCTGCGGCCAGCCGGACGTCGTGGAGACGGCGCCCCGGCTGCCCGACGGCACGCCCTTCCCGACGACGTACTACCTGACGTGCCCCCGCGCCGCCTCGGCCATCGGCACGCTGGAGGCCAACGGCGTCATGAAGGAGATGACCGAGCGGCTCCAGACCGACCCGGAGCTGGCCGCGGCCTACCGGGCCGCGCACGAGGACTACATCCGGCGCCGGGACGAGATCGAGGTGCTGGCGGGCTTCCCCAGCGCGGGCGGCATGCCCGACCGGGTGAAGTGCCTGCACGTCCTGGTGGCCCACTCGCTGGCCGCCGGGCCGGGCGTGAACCCGCTGGGCGACGAGGCCATCGCCATGCTGCCCGAGTGGTGGGCGAAGGGCCCCTGCGTGGTGCCCGGCGCCTGCGCGGCGGTGGCCGAGTCCGGTGCGGAGGAGGCGCGATGACCCGCGTGGCCGCCGTGGACTGCGGCACCAACTCCATCCGCCTGCTGGTCGCCGACGCCGACCCCGAGACGGGTGAACTGACCGACCTGGACCGCCGGATGACGATCGTCCGGCTCGGCCAGGGCGTCGACCGCACCGGCCGTCTCGCCCCCGAGGCGCTGGAGCGCACCTTCGCCGCCTGCCGGGAGTACGCCGAGGTCATCCGCGAACTCGGCGCGACCAGGGTGCGGTTCGTCGCCACCTCCGCCTCGCGCGACGCGGAGAACCGGGACGAGTTCACGCGCGGGGTCGTGGACATCCTCGGCGTGGAGCCGGAGGTCATCACCGGCGACCAGGAGGCCGAGTTCTCCTTCACCGGGGCGACCCGGGAGCTGTCCGGCGGCGACCACCTGGAGAAGCCGTACCTGGTGGTGGACATCGGCGGCGGGTCCACCGAGTTCGTCGTCGGCGACGACCACGTGCGTGCCGCGCGGTCGGTGGACATCGGCTGCGTGCGGCTGACCGAGCGGCACCTGGTGCACGACGGCGAGGTCACCGACCCGCCGGCGCACGAGCAGGTGGCCGCCATAAGGGCCGACATCGCGGCCGCGCTGGACCTGGCCGCCGAGACCGTGCCGCTGGACGAGGCGCGCACCCTGGTCGGGCTCGCGGGCTCGGTCACCACGGTGGCCGCCATCGCGCTGGTGCTGCCGGAGTACGACTCCGCGCGCATCCACCACTCCCGGATCTCGCGGGCCCGCGTCCGCCAGATCACCGAGTGGCTGCTCAGCTCCTCGCACGCCGAGCGCGCGGAGATCCCCTGCATGCACCCCGGCCGGGTGGACGTGATCGGCGCGGGCGCCCTCGTGCTGCTCTCGATCATGGAGCGCACCGGCGCCGAGGAGGTCGTCGTCAGCGAGCACGACATCCTCGACGGCATCGCGTGGTCCATCGCCTGATCCCCGGCGACCGCTCCGACGCGCGCACTGGCACGGCTTGTTACCGTCCAGTAGTGTGCGGCTGAGCAGCCTGGACGACGTTTGAGCGCCTCCGCGGGGCGGCTGACACGCCGCTTCGCGGGGCTCTCGCCACAACCTTCGTGAAGTTCTTCACAAGGAAATCGGTCCCGGTGGGGGACACAAGGGTCCGCATTGGCCCGTTCGGGGTCCGGACGGCCCCTGGAGCATGATCACGACCGTATTGCGTCAGGGTTTCGCGGGGATGTCCGGAGCGGCTGCGCGGGGGTCGCCTGAGGGGTCAAAGAGGTCGGAAAGCCAGCTCAAGCGGCATTGACAACGGGTCGGGATCACGTGGGGTTCCCCCTTGTGAACATGACCTGCGTCACGCGGGTGGCGGAGGATAACACACCCCCTCTCCGAGCTTGTGAAGGGGCGCACGAGCTACCCCCCTGGGGCGGGTGGATACTCGATGGCATGAGCACCACGGAGCGTCCCAGGATCCTCGTAGTAGGCGGTGGGTACGTAGGCCTGTACGCAGCTCGGCGCATCCTCAAGAAGATGCGCTTCGGAGAGGCGACCGTCACGGTCGTCGACCCCCGGTCGTACATGACCTACCAGCCCTTCCTCCCCGAAACCGCCGCCGGCAACATCTCCCCTCGCCACGTCGTCGTACCGCTGCGACGCGTGCTGCCGAAGGCGGAGGTCCTCACCGGCCGGGTCACCACCATCGACCAGGACCGCAAGGTCGCCACGATCGCCCCCCTCGTGGGCGAGGCGTACGAGCTGCCGTTCGACTACCTGGTCATCGCCATGGGCGCGGTCTCGCGCACCTTCCCGATCCCCGGCCTCGCCGAGCAGGGCATCGGCATGAAGGGCATCGAGGAGGCCATCGGCCTGCGCAACCACGTCCTGGAGCAGCTCGACAAGGCCGACTCCACGACCGACGAGGAGATCCGCCGCAAGGCGCTCACCTTCGTCTTCATCGGCGGTGGCTTCGCGGGCGCGGAGACCATCGGCGAGGTCGAGGACATGGCCCGCGACGCCGCCAAGTACTACAAGAACGTGTCCCGCGAGGACATGCGCTTCGTCCTGGTCGACGCCGCCGACAAGATCCTCCCCGAGGTCGGCCCCAAGCTCGGCCAGTACGGCAAGGAGCACCTGGAGAGCCGCGGTGTGGAGATCTACCTCTCCACCTCGATGGACTCCTGCGTCGACGGCCACGTCGTGCTGAAGAACGGCCTCGAGGTCGACTCCGACACGATCGTCTGGACCGCGGGCGTCAAGCCCAACCCGGCCCTCACCCGCTTCGGTCTGCCCCTCGGCCCGCGCGGCCACGTCGACTGCCAGCCGACCCTCCAGGTCACCGGCACCGACTACATCTGGGCCGCGGGCGACAACGCCCAGGTGCCCGACCTCGTCGGCCGCAAGGCGGGCAACGAGAACGCCTGGTGCCCGCCGAACGCCCAGCACGCGCTGCGCCAGGCCAAGGTGCTCGGCGACAACGTGGTCTCCGGCATGCGGGGCTTCCCGCAGAAGGACTACGAGCACGCCAACAAGGGCGCCGTCGCGGGTCTCGGCCTGCACAAGGGCGTGGCGATGATCGTCATGGGCAAGATGAAGATCAAGCTCAAGGGCCGTCTCGCCTGGTACATGCACCGCGGTTACCACGGTCTGGCCATGCCGACCTTCAACCGCAAGATCCGCGTCTTCGCGGACTGGACCCTCGGCATGTTCCTCAAGCGCGAGGTCGTCGCCCTCGGCGCCATGGAGCACCCGCGCGAGGAGTTCTACGAGGCCGCCAAGCCCGCCCCGGTGGCCGCCGCGCCGAAGACCGAGGAGAAGGCCAAGGCGAGCTGACCTCCGGTCAGTTCCCCCCACCCGGCTGGACCCTCACGCAGCCCGACCCGAAGGACCTTCCGCCATCCGTGGTGCGGGAGGTCCTTCGGCGTTCCCGAATCACGCCCCCTGTTTTGCCCTGTCGTAACCCCAATGCGGGACTGTGCCGGGTACGGCACGGTGTTTACGTGGTAACGGACATCCGGGATCGTCGTCTTGGAGGTGTGCGTCATGGCCGACGCCGCGTCGCGCTTGGTGAGTGTTGCCGAACAACTGCTGGGAGCGCCCCTCCCGGTGCGGGTACGTGCCTGGGACGGCTCCCAGGCCGGGCCGCCGGGGGCTCCCGTGATCGTCGTACGCAACCGGCGCGCCCTGCGCCGCATGCTGTTCAAACCGGGCGAACTGGGCATGGCCCGCGCCTGGGTGGCCGGAGACCTGGACATCGAGGGCGATCTGTACACCGCCCTCGGCGCCATGGCCGGCCTGCTCTGGGAGCACGACGACGAGGGCGGCGGCCGCTCCCTCGCCGACACGGTGCGCGACCCCGCGGCGCGGGCCGCCGTCCGCGACCTGATCCGGCTGGTCGGGCCCCCGCTGCCGCCCGCCCCGCCGCGCGAGGAGGTCCGCCGGCGGCGCCACCTGCACACCCGCCGCACCGACAAGCGGGCCATCAGCCACCACTACGACGTGGGCAACGACTTCTACTCCCTCGTCCTCGGCCCGTCCATGGTGTACTCCTGCGCCTACTGGGAGGACGACGGCTCCCTGGAGACCGCCCAGCGCGACAAGCTCGAACTGGTCTGCCGGAAACTCGGCCTGAAGCCCGGTCAGCGGCTGCTGGACGTCGGCTGCGGCTGGGGCTCGATGGCCGTGCACGCCGCCCGCGAGCACGGGGTGAGCGTCGTCGGCGTCACCCTCTCCCAGGAGCAGGCCGCCTTCGCCCGCAAGCGCGTCGCCGACGAGGGCCTCACCGACCGCGTCGAGATCCGCGTCCAGGACTACCGCGACGTCCGCGACGGCCCCTACGACGCGATCTCCTCCATCGGCATGGCCGAACACGTCGGCGCCGAACGCTACCTGGACTACGCCCGCGACCTGTACGGCCTGCTCAGGCCCGGCGGACGCCTCCTCAACCACCAGATCGCCCGCCGCCCCCAGCAGGACGAGACGGCGTACGAGGTGGACGCCTTCATCGACTCCTACGTCTTCCCCGACGGCGAACTCGCGCCGCTGGGCACCACCGTCACCATGCTGGAGCGCGCCGGGTTCGAGGTGCGGGACGTGGAGTCGCTGCGCGAGCACTACGCCCGCACCCTGCGCGCCTGGGTGACCAACCTGGAGGGCGACTGGGCCCGCGCCACCCGGCTCGCCGGGTTCGGCCGCGCCCGCGTCTGGCGGCTGTACATGGCCGCCTCCGCGCTGGCCTTCGAGCGCAACCAGATCGGCGTCAACCAGGTCCTCGCCGTCCGCACCCCGGAGACCGGCACCTCGGGCCTCCCGGCGCGCACCCGCACCTGGCACGCCTGACGAACGACAATGGGGCCCCGTTCCGAACCCGGAACGGGGCCCCACGACTGCGCGAGCGCTACTCGGCCTTGATCGCGCCGAGCACGTTCAGCCGGGCCGCCCGCCGGGCCGGCCACAGTGCCGCCAGCACACCCACCAGGGCCGCCAGCAGCAGGAACAGCACCAGCCGGGACCAGGGCAGCACCAGCTCGTAGGTGGCCATCTTCGTGCCCAGGAGCTCACCGGCCGCCCAGCCGAAGAACACGCCGAGCCCGATGCCCAGCACCCCGCCGAACAGCGAGATGACCAGGGACTCCAGCCGGACCATCCGCTTCACCGACCCGCGCTCCAGGCCGATCGCGCGCAGCATCCCGATCTCCTGGGAGCGCTCGAACACCGACATGGCCAGCGTGTTGATGACGCCGAGCACCGCGACCACCACGGCCATGCCGAGCAGGCCGTAGACCAGGTTCAGCATCAGCGTGAAGACCTTGGCGATGCCGTCGGTGATGTCCTGCTTGTCCTGCACCTGGATCGCCGGGTTGGAGCCGAGGGCCTTGGCCAGCCGGTCCTTGGCCGCGTCCGAGGCGCCGTCCGCCGTGCGGACCAGGACCTGCATGTCGGCCGGGGCGCGCAGGTGCGGGGTGAGCACCTTGTCGTCGATCATGATGCCCCGGATCATCTCGTTGCCCTCGTACACCCCGGCGACGGTCAGCGTGGCCCGCTTGCCGTCCTCGAAGTGCGCGGTGAGCTTCGAACCGGCCTTCCAGCCCTGCTCCTTCGCCCGGTCGGCGTCCACCACGATCCGGGTGCCGGACACGTCGAACGTGCCCTGCTTCACCTTCAGGTCGGTCAGCTCGCCGATCGCGGAGCCGGTGACACCGGTCAGGAACTCGGTCTCGCCGCCGATGCGCGAGGCGCCGTTGCGCAGCGGGCTGGAGGCGGCGACCCCGTCGGTGGCGGCCAGCTTGGTGGCCACGTCGGGGGAGAGCGGGGTGTGGTTGGCCATCGAGACGACGTAGTCCGCGCGGATCGAGGCCGCGGCCATCTTGTCGATCGACTTCTGCAGGCTGCCCGCCATCACCGTCATGCCGGTGATCAGGGTCAGGCCGATCATCAGCGCGGACGCGGTGGCCGCCGTACGGCGCGGGTTGCGCACCGCGTTCTGCCGGGCCAGGCGGCCCGAGACGCCGAACAGGCGCAGCAGCGGGGCGGCGGCCGCGATCAGCGGGCGGGACAGCAGCGGGGTCAGCACGAACACGCCGATGATCAGCAGGACCGCGCCGAGGCCCATCGCGCCCTGGCCGGTGTCGGTGTTCATGGTGGTGGCCGCGAACACCACGGCCGCGCCGGCCGCCGCGAACAGCGTGCCGATGGTGTTGCGCACCACCAGCGAACGGGTGGTGGCGGTCGCGTGCACGCTGCTCATCGCCGCGACCGGCGGGATCTTCGCGGCCCGGCGGCCGGGCAGCCAGGCGGCGAGCACGGTGATGACGATGCCGACGGCGAGCGCGGCGACGACCGTGCCCGGCGTGACCACGAGCGGCCCGTCCGGCATGCTCGCGCCGAAGGAGTTCAGCAGGGCGCGCAGTCCGGCGCCGATGCCGACACCGGCGGCGAGTCCCGCCACGCCCGCGACCGTGCCGACCGCGAGCGCCTCGGTGAGCACCGAGCGGGTGACCTGGCCGCGCGAGGCGCCGACCGCCCGCAGCAGGGCGAGTTCCTTGGTGCGCTGGGCGACCAGCATGGTGAAGGTGTTGGCGATGATGAACGTGCCGACGAACAGGGCGATGCCCGCGAACACCAGCAGCGCCTGGCGCAGACCGCTCATCGACGCGGAGATCTGCTCCGCCTGGTCGGCGGCGAGCTTCTCACCGGTGGTGGTGCTGACCTGGCCGGCCGGGAGCGCCTTGTCCAGCGCCGCCTTGAGGGCGCTCTGGCTGGTGCCGGGTGCGGCGGTCACGTCGATCTCGTCGTACGTGCCCTTCTTGCCGAGCAGGGTCTGCGCGGTGGGCGTGTCGAAGAGGGTGAGGCTGCCGCCCGCGGCCACGTTGCCGTCGTCGGTGGTGAAGACGCCGGCGACGCGCGGGGTGAGGACCGGGCCGTCGACCGAGAGGCGGACGGTGTCACCGACGCCGTAGCCGGTGCGGCGGGCGGTCTCGGAGTCGATCAGCAGCTCGCCCTTGCCGTGCGGGGCGTGGCCGGAGACGAGCTTGTACCGGGGGTCCTTCGTGCCCCAGTAGTTGCCGCCCATGGACTGCCAGCCGTCGCCGACCAGCTTGCCGTGCTTGTCGGCCAGCGCGGTGAAGCCGCTGACCACACCGGTGGCGGAGGCGGCGCCGGGCACCTTCTCGGCCTTGGCGAGCAGCGCCGGGGTCAGGTCCGGGGTGGAGCCGACCCGGTCGCCGCTGGCCGCCTGGTGCTTGGCCCGTACGGCCACGTCGACGCCGTCGAAGCCCTGGGCGGAGCTGTTCTCGAAGGCGCGGGAGAGGGTGTTGGTGAAGACCAGCGTCCCGGACACGAAGGCGACGCCGAGCATGACGGCGAGCACCGTCATCATCAGCCGGGCCTTGTGCGCGAGGACGTTGCGCAGCGCGGTGCGGAACATCAGCTCGTACGGCCCTTCGCGTCGAAGCGCTTCATCAGGTCGAGGACCGAGTCGGCCGTCGGGTCCTGGATCTCGTCCACGATCCGGCCGTCGGCGAGGAAGACCACCCGGTCCGCGTAGGCGGCGGCGACCGGGTCGTGGGTCACCATGACCACCGTCTGGCCCAGCTCGCGCACGGAGTTGCGCAGGAAGCCCAGCACCTCGGCGCCGGAGCGGGAGTCGAGGTTTCCGGTCGGCTCGTCACCGAAGATGATGTCCGGCTTGGAGGCCAGGGCGCGGGCCACGGCGACGCGCTGCTGCTGGCCGCCGGAGAGCTCGGAGGGGCGGTGCGACAGGCGTCCGGACAGGCCCACCATGCCGATCACCCGGTCCAGCCACTCCTTGTCGGGCTTGCGGCCCGCGATGTCCATCGGCAGCGTGATGTTCTCCAGCGCGGTCAGCGTGGGGAGCAGGTTGAACGCCTGGAAGATGAACCCGATCTTGTCCCGGCGCAGCCGCGTGAGCTGCTTGTCCTTCAGTGCGCCCAGCTCGGTCTCGCCGATGCGCACCGAGCCGGAGGAGAAGGAGTCCAGCCCGGCCACGCAGTGCATCAGCGTGGACTTGCCGGAGCCGGAGGGGCCCATGATCGCGGTGAACTCGGCCTGCCGGAAGTCCACGGAGACCCGGTCCAGGGCGACCACTCGGGTCTCACCCTGTCCGTAGATCTTCGACAGCTCCGCGGCGCGCGCGGCCACGGCGGTGGTCCTGCCGGTGGTGGGTGTGGTGGTCACGGGGTGGTGCTCCTGTCGGACGGGTCTCGGGGGTCTGTTCCCATGGTTCCCGTTCCCGGCGGCCATTCGGTCAGCCGCTGTTCCCGTTCCCTACCGCGACTCCGGTCGGACGGAGCCGCTCCGTGTCATACCTGGGGAGGACGGCCGACCCTGAGGGGGCGTAGCACCAGGAACAGGGGGACCGCCCTTGTTCGGTAGGTGAAATTCCGTCATTCCGCGTACGGGTGCGCGGGTGTCCCGGCAGGCTGTTGGCAAGTGCGGATGGCTCGTTCCGTGGTCTGATGCACCCTCAGACATCAATAAAATAAGACAACGTCGGTCCGTTCTTCCGCTGTCCGAGTGAGCCCTCCCGATAGGCTCTGGATCTCGAATGCGGAGCCCACGGCCTGCCCGGATGGTGGAATGCAGACACGGCGAGCTTAAACCTCGCTGCCCCTTCGCGGGCGTGCCGGTTCGAGTCCGGCTCCGGGCACATTCCCTTGTCGTGACGGGCCGGCCGAGCGGTCCGCTCAGCCCTCGTACACCGTCAGTACCGCGCCGTCGACCTCGATGCTGCGGCCCGCTCGCATGCCGTTCGCGCGCAGGGTGGCCAGGCAGGTGCGGAAGAGGGCGAGTTCGGCGGCGTCCAGGATGGCCGCGGCGAGGTCGAGGAGTTCATGGACCGCCTCGTCGGTGAGGACCTCGGGGAGTTCGCCGGACAGGAGGACGACGGACTCGCCGTCCGGGCCCCGAACCACCGCGGTGGCCGGGCCGCCATGCACCAACAACACGTTCCCCCCAAGGGCCCGTGGTCGTGCGGCTCTCGCTCCTCGGGCAGGACGAGAGACTAGCGGGGGATCTCGGCCCGTTCGGGTGGACTTGCTTTCTTTTTCCGAGTTGACGGAAGCGTGGCCGGGTGAGGGCGCCGCCCGGACACTCCACGACGCGCCCCGGTACGCGGCTCAGTCCCGCTGCTCCGGCTTCGCCGCGCGGCCGAGCAGGGACTCCACCAGCGCGGTGACGTGTCTGCGGTCGTCGGACGACAGCCGCTGCACGCTGGCGATCAGCAGATCCACCTCGGGGTCACCGGAGCGGGGTGCGGCCGGGGTGTCGTCCTCGCCGGCCGGGCTGCCGTACACATGGATGCCGCACGCCTCGGCGGCCGCCCGGCGGACGGTGTCCAGCGGGAGTTCGAGCCCCTTGGCCAGACCCTCCAGGGTGCCGGCCTGCGGCATGCGCACCACGCGCTCGGTGGTGGCCAGATGGTGGACGGTGGAGCGGGGGACGCCGCCGCGTCGCGCCACTTCGCCGTAGGACCAGCCCTCGCGGTCCAGGCGCTCGCGGATCAACTGCTGCAGTGCGTTGGCCACCGTTGGTCACTTCCTGCTCGTCCTGCTCGCCGCTCGGCCGCACGTCCCTGTCGGGGGGAGTCTACGGGCGAGTAGCTGAACCGCCGAAAGAGTGATTACCCAAAAGGGTTGCGGGCAGACGTCGCGAGGGCCTAGTGTCCAATCTCGTTGGACAGCTCGTCCGACCAAGTTGGACAGAGTCCGGGGGGAACCTGACTCGGTCCGACCGGAAATGCCCATTTCCCGAGGGGGAAACATCATGATGGACGCCCACGAGCTCGAGGCCGAGTCCGCCGAACTGCTGCCCGGCCGCGAGGCCCTCGGCAAGCTGAAGTTCAGCTTCGGCAAGACGGTGAACGTCACCAAGCACGTCGCCAACATCGAGGCCGCCAACCAGTCGGCCGCGCTCAACGACCACTCGGCGTGGTCCGTCGCCAGCTCCGGCGCCTCGCAGGCCATCAGCGTCAGCCAGTAGCCCGGACCGTCGGGAAACAGCAAGCACGTCAAGCAGGACAAGAGGGGAACACCATCATGAGCATGGACATGCGCGACCTGGACGCCGAGTCCGCGGAGCTGCTGCCGGGCCGCGAGGCCCTGGGCAAGCTGAAGTTCAGCTTCAACAAGACGGTGAACGTCACCAAGCACGTGGCCAACATCGAGGCCGCCAACCAGTCCGCCGCGGTCAACGACCACTCGCTGTGGTCGGACGCCCAGTCGCACGCCGGACAGACGATCAGCGTCAAGCAGTAGCACCACCGCCGCGACGGCGGTCACGGGGGCGGACCGCGCCCGCAGTGCGGGGCGGTCCGCCCCCGCGGCCATGCCGGGGGGAAGCGCGGCGGTGAGGCGGCATCGATGTGGGGGGAGACCACGGATGACGGTGCTGGGGAACGGCACGACCACGCTGTACGACACCGGACCGCTGCCCGGACCCGGTGGCTGGCCGGTGACGTACGAGCAGGTGGCGACCGGCAGCCTGCCGGCAGCCGGGGTGCCGGCCCGACCCGTCCCGCGGCTGAGCGCGGGGCTGCGGCTGCACGGTGAGTACCAGGGATCGGGCTTCACCGAGCCCAAGTACATCGCCCGTCGGGGGGACGGGCAGGTCGTGCAGCTCTCACGCCTGCTGTACCTGGTGGCGTCGTCCGTCGACGGGGTCCGCGACGACGACACGATCGCCCACCGGGTCAGCGCCCGCTTCGGCCGCGAGGTCAGCGGGGAGAACGTCCGCTACCTCGTGGAGAACAAGCTCGACCCGCTGGGCGTGACGGTCCCGGAGGGTCAGGAGAGCGACGAGGTCGACGCCCCGCGCTCCGACCTGCTGCTCGCCCTCAAGGGGCACCGGGTCGTCTTCAACGAGCGGCGCACCGCCCGCATCGCCAGGTCGCTGGCCTGGCTGCACCGGCCGGTGGTCGTCGCGGCGGTGCTGCTGGCGGCCGTCGTCATGGACGTCTGGCTGTTCGGCTTCTTCGGCGCGATCGAGCCGGTGCTGGAGGTGCTGGACCAGCCGGTGCTCATCCTGCTGGTCTTCGTGCTCACCGTGGCCTCGCTCGTCTTCCACGAGTTCGGCCACGCCTCCGCGTGCCGGTACGGCGGGGCGAGACCCGGCTGCATCGGCTGCGGGCTCTTCCTCATCTGGCCGTCGATGTACACCGACGTCACCGACGTCTACCGGATCGGCAAGGCCGGGCGCATCCGCACCGACTTCGGCGGGGTGTACTTCAACGTCGTCTTCATGCTGGCCATGGCCGGCGCCTACTTCGCCACCGGGGAGCAGTTCTTCCTGGCCGCAGTCTACCTCGGCCACTTCGAGATCCTGGAACAGCTCATGCCCGCCGTCCGGCTGGACGGCTACTACATCCTGGGCGACCTGGCGGGCGTCCCGGACCTGTACGGCAAGATCAGGCCGATCCTGCTCTCCCTGGTGCCGGGGGAGCGGGGCCGGTCGGCCCGCCAGGAGGTCGCGGGGCTCAAGAAGTCCGCGCGCACCATCGTCGCCACCTGGGTGCTGACCATGGTGCCGCTGATCATCGGCGAGCTGGGCTACGGGCTGTGGAACCTGCCCCGGATCATCAGCACGATGATCCGCTCGCTCACCGAGCAGGTCACCGGCACGGGCTCGGCGTTCGCGGCGGGGGACGTGCTGCCCGGCCTCGTCGGGGTGCTCGGCACGCTGATGCTGCTGTTCCCCATGGCCGGTGTCCTCTATCTCTCGGTGAAGATCGGCGGCCGGCTGTTCCGGCTCGCCAAGCGCTCCACGGCCGGGCGGCCCACCCTGCGTGTCGCGCTGTGCGGGCTGCTGCTCGCCGGGCTCGGCGGGCTTGCCTACGCCTGGATGTCCGGGGTGACCCCACAGCCGCTGCCGAAGAAGCCGCCCATCGCGCCGATCCTCCAGCCGGGTGTGCCCACCACAGCGCCGCCGTCCCCGGACGCCTCGACGCCGGGCGCCGGTCCGGAAAGCACCTCCGGCGGGCCGGGCGCGGCATCCGGCGAGCCCTCGGTCTCACCGGGCGCACCGGCCAAGGGCAAGCCGGGGGACCCGAGCGCCGGGGCCTCGGCGGATGCCTCGGCCTCCGCGCCGCAGCCGTCCGCAGCCTCCTCCACGGCACCGGACAAGCCGACGCACGGCGAGGACGGGCCCGGGCAGAGCGAGACCAGCGGCCCGGCCGCGGGCGGCGATCCGTCCCCGCAGCAGCCGCCGCCCCCGGTCACGGAGACGTCGTCGGTCCCGTCGGAGAGCGCCACGCCGACGGCCTCGACCACGCCCACGACGCCGCCGCCCACCAGCGATCCACCCGCCCCGGTGTCCACGCCCTGACCCGTCGCGGCTCCCCGGCCCGGCCGCGTCCGTGCGTGTGCCGGGCCCCTTCATCAGCACGTCCTTCATTCCTTGGGAGAGAACCCATGAGCAGCCACCGGAAACCACGCAGCAGTCCGTTCAACGGGCGGGCCGTCCGTACCGTCCTCCTCGCCGCCGGTGCCGCGGGCGTGGCGACCGCCGTTCCGGCGCACGCCGCGACCGGGCCCGCCCGGTCGGCCGCGGTGGTGTCGGACAGCGTGTTCACAGGCGCCAACCGGCTCCACCACACCCAGGCCCGCGACTCCTTCACCGTCCGCCAGTTCGGCAAGGCCGACGCGACCTCCGTCCGCAACCAGGCCCGCGCGGTCTCCATGGGCTGCTCGGTGGACGACCACTGCCGGTCGGTCGCGCTGTCCTTCCAGATCGTCACGGTCGCCGGGGACGCGCACCACCTGAAGGCGGTCAACGTCAGCGACGCGGCCAACAAGTACTGCGACGGCTGCCAGACCCTGGCCGGCGCCTACCAGTTCGTCGTCTCCACGCCCCACGCGCTCACCCTGGACGCCGGGGCCCGGCGCCGGCTGGCCGACGTCCACCGCAGGCTGGACGCGCTGACCCGGTCCACGCTGCCCGCCACCGAGCTGCAGAAGCGGGTGGACGCCCTCGCGGCCGAGGTGAACGGCGTCCTGAAGGAGGCCGTGGCCACGGCGCCCAAGGGCACCGAGAAGCCGGACGTCACCCTGCACCGCCGACTGGACGGCTGGCCGGGCCACTGACCCCGGCCTGACCGTCCCTCCCCGGCCGGCCGCCGGTTCCCGCGAGCGCCTCCCGCGGGGGACCGGCGGCCGGCCTCTTCCGCGTGGGCCTGGGCATATAAAAGGACCGGGCCGGGAACATGGCTTCCGCGTGGTGCGTTGGTCAAGCACGGCGAAGGAAAGATCCTCCTTGAGGAGCACTGACGGTCCTTTGCCAATCCATTACTCTTGAGCCAAGGCTGCGCACGGCAGCCATGGAGGAGTGAAATGAGGAGCAGCAACCCGGTCTTCTCGCGCCGAGGGTTCGGCCGCGACAACGGCTACGCAGGCTTCGACACCGCACCGCAGGCCGGGTACGCGCAGGGCAACCCGTACGGCCAGAACCCGTACGCGCAGAACCCGTACGCGCAGACCACCGTCGGCCAGGGTGCCCCGCCGCAGGCGCCGCCCGCGGCCGGCCGGATGACCATGGACGACGTGATCGTCCGTTCGGCGACCACGCTGGGCGTCGTCGTCCTCGGCGCTGTGCTCGCCTGGGCCCTGCTGCCGGTCTCCACGACCAGCTTCGGCCTGGCCTTCGGGTCCGCGATCGTCGCCATGGTCCTGGGCCTCGTGCAGAGCTTCAAGCGCAAGCCGTCGCCCGCGCTGATCCTGGGATACGCGGCCTTCGAGGGCGTCTTCCTCGGGGTCATCAGCGAGATGTACAACAGCCGCTGGAGCGGCGCCCCCTTCCAGGCGGTGCTCGGCACCCTGGCCGTCTCCGCCGCCACCCTGCTGGTCTACAAGGCCGGCTGGATTCGCGTCACCGCCCGGTACGCCCGGATCGGCATGGCCATCGCCCTCGCGTTCGTGCTGGCCATGGTGGTCAACCTGCTGCTGGTCGCGTTCGGGGTCGCCCCGGACGGCGGTCTGCGCGGCATGGGCCCGCTGGGCGCGATCGTCGGCGTCATCGCCATCATCCTCGGCGCGTTCTTCCTGACGCTGGACTTCAAGCAGATCGAGGACGGCATCGCTTACGGCGCCCCGCGCGAGGAGTCCTGGCTCGCCGCCTTCGGACTCACCGTGTCCCTGGTCTGGATCTACCTGGAGATGCTGCGCCTGGTCGCCATCTTCAGCAACAACGACTAGCGCCCCGGCGCGACGGAGGGCCCCCGGTGCACACGCGCCGGGGGCCCTCCGTCATGTGCGGGGCCGGGCCGGTCAGCCCAGCTTCCGCGCGGCCCTCCTCAGGTCGTACTCGTGGATGATCGCCTTGGCGTGGCCGTACGCGAGGTTGTGCTCGTGGCGGAGCCAGTTGACCTTGTCCTCGAAGCGGAAGAGGGACGGCCCCTCGTCGACGGTGCGCAGCCAGTCGGTGACTTCACGGCCGGTGCAGTGCGGGATGCGGGCGAGCAGGTTGCGGTGGGTCTCCTCGGAGAAGACTTGGGACATCGGCGCCTCCGGACACAAGGGAAATTAAGGCCGGTCCTTCAGGTCACCGTGCCCGAGCACGGGCCGCTTGGCAACAGTGCCCGCGTTACGCTCGGCGCGTGCTTGATACGACGCCCCTGACCAAAGCAGTGGAACTCTTCGCCGACCGGCTGCGGGCCGCCCCGCAGAGCCGGCTGCAGCGCGGCGCGGCCGCCGAGGCGCTGGCGGTGGCGCGCGAGCTGGCCCGGCGGGCGCAGGAGCTGGAGGAGCCGGGCAGTGAGCCGCGGGAGATGCCGGACGCCGGGATGTTCGCGGCGGCCGACCAGATCACGGTGGCCGGGCACGACCTGGCGGTCGCGCTCCAGGGCGAGGACCAGCTCGCGGAAGCCGTCGAGCTGGTCGAGGAGGCCCGCAAGCGGGCCGGTGTCTGAGGTGCGAGGCGTCTGAGGCGGCCGGCTAGAGCGAGGCGATGACCCGGTCGGCGAGGACGTACACCGTCTCCTCGCCGCAGGCGAAGGTCAGGGTGAAGGCGCCGGAGATGCCCGAGCCGCCCAGCAGACAGGGGGCCTCGCCCTCCTGGAGCGCGGCGGCCAGCCGTTCCGCGGTCTCGCGGTGGCCCGGCGTCATGCACAGCGTGGTGCCGTCGGCGAAGACGTAGACGTCGAGTGTGCCCAGCGGGCCGGGGCGGACGTCGGCGAGGGCGGTGCCCTCCACGGAGAGCCGCTCCAGGATGGTGACGGCGCGGTCCTCCTCGTCGCCCACCGGCGACTGCACGGGGACGAAGTCCGGGTGCGAGGGGTGGCGGCGGCGGGCCGCGGCCAGCTCGGGGGAGTCGCCGGCGAACTCGTCCGGCTCGGTGGCCGGCTCCGACACCGGCTCCAGGCCCGCGAAGTCGGACGCGCGGGGCAGGAACGTATCGGCGTCCAGGCCGTACAGCGGGGGCGGCGCGTCGGAGAGGTCGCGGACCTCCTGCGCGGCCCAGAAGGCGCGGGCCTCGGCCAGCTCGCGCTCCCGCTCCTCGGCGAGCGCGGCGGCCACGGCCTCGCGTATCTCCTCCGCGTCGGCGGTGGTGCGGGCCGCGGGCAGCAGTGCGCGGATATCGGCCGCCTGGTTCGCGGCGAGCTGGGTGTGCAGCTCGGCGATCTGGCGGCGCAGCCGCAGCACGGTGCACAGGACGGCGACGCCCACGGCGCCCGTGGCGGCCGTGGTGAGCAGCAGGGCGATGGACATGGCGCTCACTGACGTACTCCCAGGTTCAAAGTCGACCCCCGACTTCCTACCTCAGCTTGAAGGGTGGACTGACCGCCTGTCAGTGCGTAACGTCACGAAACGGACAGGCTTCTGGCCCCGGCGGCCTCGGGTGTCACTCGGGCCACGGCACTGACCTGCGCCGATCCCCCAGTGAGCGAGATAGGTCACACCCTGGGGGAGATTGGATCACAAAACGGCCCAGAACCAGGGGGCTTTACCGGGTTCTGGGCCGTTCTCGACCGACCGTGCGGAGACGGTCACCGACGGTCGATCAAAAGAGGTTTCAGCTGAGGCGCTCGATGACCATGGCCATGCCCTGGCCGCCGCCGACGCACATGGTCTCCAGACCGAACTGCTTGTCGTGGAACTGCAGGGAGTTGATCAGGGTGCCGGTGATGCGGGCGCCGGTCATGCCGAAGGGGTGGCCGACCGCGATGGCGCCGCCGTTGACGTTCAGCTTGTCCAGGTCGATGCCCAGCTCCTGGTAGGAGGGGATCACCTGGGCGGCGAACGCCTCGTTGATCTCGACCAGGTCGATGTCGCCGACACCGAGACCGGCCCGGCTCAGCGCCTGCTTGCTCGCCTCGACCGGGCCGAGGCCCATGATCTCGGGCGAGAGGCCGGAGACACCGGTGGAGACGATCCGGGCGAGCGGGGTCAGGCCCAGCTCGCGGGCCTTGGTGTCGCTCATGATGACCACGGCCGCAGCGCCGTCGTTCAGCGGGCAGCAGTTGGCCGCGGTGACCAGGCCGTCGGGGCGGAACACCGGCTTCAGGCCCTCGACGCCCTCCAGGCTGACGCCCGCGCGCGGGCCGTCGTCCTTGGCGACCACGGTGCCGTCGGGCAGCGTGACCGGCGTGATCTCGCGCTCCCAGAAGCCATTCTTGATGGCTTCCTCGGCGAGGTTCTGCGAGCGGACGCCGAACTCGTCCATCTCCCGGCGGGTGATGCCCTTGAGCCGGGCCAGGTTCTCGGCGGTCTGGCCCATGGCGATGTACGCGTCCGGGACCAGGCCGTCCTCGCGCGGGTCGTGCCAGGTGGTGCCCTCCTGCTCGGCGACGGCCGCGGTGCGGGCCTCGGCCTCGGCGAAGAACGGGTTGCGCGTGTCCGGCAGGCTGTCGGAGTTGCCCTTGGTGAAGCGGGAGACCATCTCCACGCCGGCGGAGATGAAGACGTCGCCCTCGCCCGCCTTGATGGCGTGCAGCGCCATCCGGGAGGTCTGCAGCGAGGAGGAGCAGTAGCGGGTGATCGTGCAGCCCGGCAGGTGGTCCATGCCCATCTGCACGGCCACGATCCGGCCGAGGTTGTTGCCCTGCTCGCCGCCGGGCAGGCCGCAGCCGAGCATCAGATCGTCGATGTCCTTCGGGTCCAGCTCGGGGACCTTGGCGAGTGCCGCCTGGATGATCGTGGCGGTGAGGTCGTCCGGGCGCAGGTCCTTCAGGGAGCCCTTGAAGGCGCGGCCGATGGGGGAGCGGGCGGTCGACACGATGACGGCTTCGGGCATCACGGCTCCAGAGGCTTGCGGGAGTTCGGGCAGGGCCGAGTCGGAAGTTACCCGTACGTATGGTCCGGGTCACCGGTGCGGCGGTGTGACACTGGCCGCAATTGTCTAAGCGCTTGCTTGGCCAGTGTCATTCCCGTCCGGCGCGATTCTCTTCAGGACGATGTGCCCTTCAGGACGGTGTGACCGGTTCCGTCTCCCGCACCCGGCGGCGCCGGCGCCGCTTGAGCAGCGCCCACGGGCCGCGCGGCCCGGTTGGCATCGCCGCCGCGACCTCCGTACCCGCCTCCGACGCCGCCTCGGCGGCCGCGCGGGCCACCGGCAGGAAGCCCTCCCGGCGCGAGGCGTCCGGCCTGTCCTCCTCGGCCGGCCACAGGCCGAGCGTCGCGCAGAGGGTGGGCAGCACCGCCATCG
This sequence comes from Streptomyces sp. SID1328, assembly GCF_009865595.1. Taxonomy (NCBI): domain Bacteria; kingdom Bacillati; phylum Actinomycetota; class Actinomycetes; order Kitasatosporales; family Streptomycetaceae; genus Streptomyces; species Streptomyces sp. SID1328. The sequence continues at coordinate 23,520 of NZ_WWKH01000267.1, forward strand.
CCGCCGTCGCGTACCCCTCCGCCGAGGGGTGGTAGTGGTCCGGGCCGAACAGCTCACGGGGGTTGGCGGCGAACTCCGGGCCCAGCAGATCGCCCAGCGACACCGTCCGGCCGCCCTGCTCCACCGCCCCGATGGTCTGCGCCGCCGCCAGCTGCCGGGAGGCGCGCCGGGCCAGCCAGCGCAGCGGCTGGCGCACCGGCTCGATGGTGCCGAGGTCGGGACAGGTGCCGACGACCACCTCGGCACCGGCCGAGCGCAGCCGCCGTACGGTCGCCGACAGGTGCCGGACCGAGCGGGTGGGCGGGATGCGGCGGGTGACGTCGTTGGCGCCGATCATGATCACGCAGATGTCGGGCGCGGTGATCGGGGCGGCCAGTACCAGCGCCACCTGCCGTTCCAGGTCGTCCGAGGTGGCGCCCGGCAGGGCGACGTTGCGCAGCGACACCGGCCGCTCCGCCACCGCCGCCAGCCCCGAGGCCAGCAGCGCGCCCGGTGTCTGGCCCGCCCGGTGCACGCCCTGCCCGGCGGCCGTGGAGTCGCCCAGCATCGCCAGCCGCAGCGGGGGCTCGCCGAAGCGCCCGTACCCCGCGCCGTACACACCGTCCGCCAGGGGGACCCGGCCGGTGGCGCCGCCGTTGTTCACATGGCGCCGCGCCATCCGCATCTCCGTCAGCAGCAGTCCGACGGCGGCCGCGCCCACCAGTCCGACCCCGCCGCCGCCGTACGCCGCCCCGGCCGCGATGCGCCGGGCCACTCTCGCCCTCGACATGCTCGTCATGCGTCGCCGCCACCTCCTCGTAGCCGTACCCACTCCTTGCCCCGTACGGCATGTGCGCCAATCTCCACACTGAGTGAAGGCCCGTCCGCATTCCCTCCCGCTGGCCGTAGGCTGGCACAACCACGACGACCACAGTTTTTTGCAAGCAACCGGAGACAACGGTGCATTTCCACGACTCGATGATCAGCCTCGTCGGCAACACCCCGCTGGTGAGGCTCAACAACGTGACCGAGGGCATCCAGGCCACCGTCCTGGCCAAGGTGGAGTACTTCAACCCCGGCGGTTCCGTGAAGGACCGCATCGCGCTGCGCATGATCGAGGCGGCGGAGGCGAGCGGGGAGCTGAAGCCCGGGGGCACGATCGTCGAGCCGACCAGCGGCAACACCGGTGTCGGGCTCGCCATCGTGGCGCAGCAGAAGGGGTACAAGTGCATCTTCGTGTGCCCCGACAAGGTCAGCATGGACAAGATCAACGTGCTGCGCGCGTACGGCGCCGAGGTCGTGGTCTGCCCCACCGCCGTGGACCCCGAGCACCCGGACTCGTACTACAACGTGTCCGACCGGCTGGTCCGTGAGACGCCGGGCGCGTGGAAGCCCGACCAGTACTCCAACCCGAACAACCCCGCCTCGCACTATCACTCGACCGGCCCCGAGCTGTGGGAGCAGACGGACGGGAAGATCACCCACTTCGTGGCGGGCGTCGGCACCGGCGGCACCATCTCCGGCACCGGCAACTACCTGAAGGACGCCAGCGGTGGCAAGGTCAAGGTCATCGGCGCCGACCCGGAGGGCTCCGTCTACTCCGGCGGGTCGGGCCGCCCGTACCTGATCGAGGGCGTCGGCGAGGACTTCTGGCCGACCGCCTACGACCGGAACGTGGCCGACGGCATCGTGCCGGTCTCCGACAAGGACGCCTTCCAGATGACCCGCCGCCTCGCCAAGGAGGAGGGCCTGCTGGTCGGCGGCTCCTGCGGCATGGCGGTCGTCGCCGCGCTGCGCGTCGCCGAGGACCTCGGCCCGGACGACGTGGTCGTCGTCCTGCTCCCGGACAGCGGCCGCGGCTACCTGTCGAAGATCTTCAACGACGAGTGGATGGCCGACTACGGCTTCCTGGAGGACGAGGGCCCCAGCGCCCGCGTCGCCGACGTGCTCAAGGACAAGGCCGGCGGCGTCATCCCGTCCCTGGTCCACATGCACCCGGAGGAAACGGTCGGCCAGGCCATCGAGGTGCTGCGCGAGTACGGCGTCTCGCAGATGCCGGTCGTGAAGCCGGGCGCCGGTCACCCGGACGTGATGGCCGCCGAGGTCGTCGGCTCGGTCGTGGAGCGCGAGCTGCTGGACGCGCTGTTCTCCCAGCGGGCCTCGCTCGGCGACCCCCTGGAGAAGCACATGTCGGCCCCGCTGCCCCAGGTCGGCTCCGGCGAGCCGGTGGGCGACCTGATGTCCGTGCTCGGCGCTGCCGACGCGGCGATCGTCCTGGTCGAGGGCAAGCCGACCGGCGTCGTCAGCCGCCAGGACCTGCTGTCCTTCCTGGCCAAGGGCGGGCTGCACTAACGCCTTTGACCGGGCCGTGGTCCAAGCGGCACGAGCGTGTCACGTGCGCGCAGCACGTGCTTAACACGGGCCCGGCACAGTGGTGGGTGTCGGCAGGGCGGTGGGGGTACCTCCCAGGCATTAAGCACTGGGGGAGGCTCCCCGCCCCGGCCGACGCCGAACGGCGCCCAGGAACCTCCGGAGCGGCTCCCGGACCTCCCACGGCGCCTCGGACGCGCACGGGCCTGACCCGACCCGCGTCCTCCGCGGGGACCGCCGTCGTCCCGCCCCCCTTCACCGGGGGTGCGGCGGTCCCCGCGGATATTTGTCCCTGGGCTTTTCCGCGAGGACCTCAGCCCGTGGCGCTCGGACCCGACGTGTCCGTCGCCAAGGTGAGGGCCAGCGCCCCCAGCACCGTCCCCATCGCGTACCGCTGGATCTTCAGCCAGGACGGGCGTCGGGACAGGAACGTGGCGATCGTGCCGGCGGCCAGGACGATGGCGAGGTTGACCGCCACGCTCACCGCGATCTGGCAGGTGCCCAGGAGAAGGCCCTGGGTGAGGATGTGGCCGCGGTCCAGGGAGACGAACTGGGGGATCAGGGACAGGTACATGATGGCGATCTTCGGGTTGAGGAGGTTCGTCATCAGGCCCATCGTGAAGAGGCGGCGCGGGGAGTCGGGGGGTACCTCGCGCGGGGCGAAGACCGGGACGCCGCCCGGCCGGAGCGCCGACCAGGCCAGGTACGCGAGGTATCCCGCCCCGGCCAGCTTCACCGCGACGTACAGCTGCGGCACCGCCAGGAAGAGCACCGAGAGGCCGAGGTTGGCTGCCAGCAGGTAGGCCACGAAGCCGAGGGCGACCCCGCCGAGGGAGATCAGCCCGGCGCGTCTGCCCTGGGTGATGCTGCGGGAGACCAGGTAGATCATGTTCGGGCCCGGTGTGAGGACCATTCCGAGGGCCACCACCGTCACTCCCAGGGCGGCGCTGGGCTCGATGAGCATGGGAAGTTCCCCCGTTGGGATAGGTGAGCGGTATTGCCTTGAGGCTATGAACCGTCAACTCTCGGTGCAATAGCCTCTATTGTTCTCGGGGCAATGTCGTGGGAGGGAGCCCGGAGTGAGCGACTACCGGAGCGTGGCCGACGCGGTGGCCGAGGAGATCCGCACCGGAGCCCTCCGCCCCGGTGACCGGCTGCCCCCGCAGCGCACGTTCGCCCGGCGGCACGGCATCGCGGACTCCACCGCCACCCGCGTCTACCGCGAACTCGCCCGCCGCGGCCTCACCGTCGGCGAGGTCGGCCGGGGCACCTACGTCCGCGCCGGAGCCGGGACCGCCGCCCCCGCTCTCACCGAACCGGCCGCCGCCCGGGTCGATCTGGAGCTGAACCACTCCACCCTCCCCGGCCATGCCGCCCTCCTCGCCGAGGGCCTCGCCCCGCTCACCCGCCCCGACATCCTCGGTGACGCCCTCCGCCCGGTCGGCGCCGCCGGCACCCCTGCCGCCCGCGAAGCCGCCGC